>JBNKFC010000238.1:0-2870 GCA_050289105.1 Paracoccaceae bacterium
GTGTTCCGGCCTGTCAGCGTCGACAAGACCGAAGTGACGATCTACTGCATCGCGCCCAAGGGCGAGAGCCAGGAGGCGCGCACGCGCCGCATCCGGCAGTACGAGGACTTCTTCAACGCCTCGGGCATGGCAACGCCGGACGACACCGAGGAGTTCCGGGCGACGCAGCGCGGTTACGCCGGTGCGGCCCACGCCAAGTGGAACGACCTGACCCGCGGCGCGACGCAGTGGATCGAAGGGCCCGACGAGGACGCCAAGGCGCTTGGTGTCGCACCGATCCTGTCCGGTGCCCGGACCGAGGACGAAGGCTTGTTCGTCATCCAGCACACCAATTGGTCCAAGCGCATGGGCCAGGCCATCGCGGCCGAGCGTGCATCCGCGCCGCAGGCGCGTGTCGCGGCCGAGTGAGGAGGAATAGACATGACCACCGCAACGCTTGAACGCACCGACGCCGCGAACGCGATGAGCTTCGACGAGATCCAGGCCTTTCTTTATGCCGAGGCCCGGGCGCTCGATGATCGGGAGTGGGATACCTGGCTGACCTTCTATCACAAGGATTGCCCGTTCTGGATGCCCACCTGGGATGACGAGGACAAGCTGACGGAAGACCCGGCAAACGAGATGTCCCTGATGTACTATCCCAACAAGCAGGGCATTGAGGACCGCGTCTTCCGGATCAAGACCGACCGGTCCTCGGCGACGTCGCTGCCCGAACCGCGCACGAACCATCACATTGCCAATATCGAGGTGGTGAAACGCGAAGGATCGAAGATCAGGCTGCGCTTCAACTGGCATACGCTGAGCTATCGCTACGGCAATACCGACCAGCATTGGGGCACGTCGTTCTATACGATCGACACCAGCGGCGCGAAGCCGCTGATCGCCGACAAGAAGGTGGTTCTGAAGAACGACCACATCCACCACGTGATCGACGTCTACCACGTCTGATCCGGTTCAACCGGACCTCAAGTGATCTCCGCGCGCCCGGTTTCGGGGGCGCGGCCAAGGGAGGAGCATGCCATGACGACCTACAACATTGCCCTGAATTTCGAAGATGGCGTGACCCGCGTCATCCAGTGCGATGACGACGAGAAGGTGACCGATGCCGCCTTCCGCCAGAAGATCAACCTGCCGATGGATTGCCGCGATGGCGTCTGCGGCACCTGCAAGTGCTTTGCCGAGAAGGGCGAGTACGAGCTGGAATTCTACATGGACGAGTCGATGAGCGACGAAGAGGCCGAACAGGGCTACGTCCTCACCTGCCAGATGATCCCCGAAAGCGACTGCGTGCTGCGCGTTCCGGCGTCATCCGCCGTCTGCAAGACCGCGCCCGAAGCGGTGGAGGGCGAGGTTCTGGGCGTCGACCGCTTGTCCGACACTTCCTTCGGCCTGCGCGTCAAGCTGGCCAAGCCGATCGGGTTCCTGCCGGGCCAGTACGTGAACGTGACCGTTCCGGGCACCGAGAAACACCGGTCCTATTCCTTCTCCTCTGCGCCGGGAGCGGACGAGGCTACGTTCCTTATCCGCAATCTGCCGGGCGGCGAGATGAGCGGCTATCTGGGCGACCGGGCACAGCCAGGCGACGCCGTGACCCTTACCGGCCCGATGGGGGCCTTCTATTTGCGCCCGATTGAGCGCCCGCAACTGTGGCTTGCCGGTGGCACCGGACTTGCCCCGTTCCTGTCGATGCTGGAACAGGCGGCCGAGCAGGGATCCGATCATCCGATTGTCCTCTATTACGCCGTGACCCGCGCCGCCGATCTGGTGGAACTGGACCGTGTGAAGGCACTTGCCGACCGGATCGGAAACGTCACCGTCATCACCATCCTCGCGGCCGAGGACGACGCGCATGAACGCAAGGGTTTCGTCACCGATCATGTGACCGCCGGCGATCTGCATGACGGCGATTGCGATGTCTATCTATGCGGCCCGCCCCCCATGGTGGATGCGGTGCGCGCCCATTTCGGCAAGCTGGGCGTCGAACCCGTGAATTTCTACTACGAGAAATTCAACCCGACCGAGGCCGAGGCCATCGCCGCATGACCCGCCGCTTCGAAAACAAGGTCATGGTCGTGACCGGTTCGGCACAAGGCATCGGCCGCAAGGTCGCAGAACGTGCCGCCACCGAGGGCGCACGCGTGCTGGTCGTGGATCGCTCGCCCGCCCGGGATGAGGTGATCGCGGCGATCCGGACCGGAGGCGGCGAAGCCGAGGCAATTTCGGTCGACCTCGAAACCTGGGACGGCTGCGACGCCGCAATTGCCAAGGCCGTGGACCTCTGGAGCCGGATCGACATCCTGATCAACAATGTCGGCGGGACGATCTGGGCCAAGCCTTTCGAGGCGTATGAGCCAGCGCAGATCGACGCCGAGGTGCGCCGGTCGCTGTTCCCGACTCTCTACTGCTGCCGTGCCGCCATTGAGAGGATGCTGCCGCAAGGTTCGGGCGTGATCGTCAATGTCTCATCCATCGCCACGCGCGGGCTCAACCGGGTGCCCTACGCGGCGGCCAAGGGCGGTGTGAACGCGATCACCGCGAGCCTTGCATGGGAAGTGGCCGAACGCGGCATTCGCGTCGTCGCGACGGCGCCGGGTGGCACCGAGGCGCCGCCGCGCGTTGTGCCACGCAACCCGAACGCTGCGGAGGAGCAGCGCGAGGACTGGTACAAGACGATCGTCGACCAGACGATCCAGTCCTCATTCATGAAACGCTACGGAACGCTCGACGAGCAGGCAGGTCCGATCCTGTTCCTGGCGTCGGACGAAGCCTCGTACATCACCGGCGTCACCGTTCCGGTGGGTGGAGGAGACCTGGGATAGGCCCTGAGGAGGGGTCGTCTAACCAACTGGAGGAGATCCAAATGAAACGCG
>JBNKFC010000239.1:0-1535 GCA_050289105.1 Paracoccaceae bacterium
CGTAGAGCGCGCGGGCGCGGGCATTGCCTTCGTCCGTATGCCAGTAGAGCCGGTGCCAGCCCTTCGCGCGGGAAAGCGCGATGAGATCGTCGATGAGAGCCCGGCCCAGCCCGCTTCCCCGGGCGGCTTCGGCGACGAAAAGGTCTTCGAGGTAACAGTCATCCCCCGCGACCCAGCTCGACGGGTGATGCTGATGGAGGGCGAAGCCGAGGAGATGGCCGTCGCGGAGCGCGAGCCGGACCTTGAGCGGCGAGGCCGGGTCCATCAGTCGCGCCCAGGTGGCCATGGTGATCTCGGATGCGAGATCGATTTCGTAGAAATCTAGATAGGCATCCCAGAGCGCCCGCCAGGGCACCTCGTCAGCGGGTGTCGCGTCGCGGATTGTGAGCTTGTTCATGGCAGGAAATCCAAAAGCGCCTCGGCCGTCGCCTCGGGTGCGGTGTCGATGAAGAAGTGGCCGCCAGGGATCGCCTTTGCCCGCATGTCTGCGAGGCGGTCGGCCCAAGTGGCGGGCACGTCATAGGCCTTGGCCATCGCGCCTTCGGCCCCATAGAGAACGAGGGCGGGGCAGGCGACGCGGCGGGAAAGGTCCGCTTCGTCGAGGTCGTAGTCGTAACGGATCGCCGCGCGGTAATCGTCGCACATCGCGCCCGTCGTGGCCGGATCGCGCCATGCGGCGCGGTAGGCAGCGAGTTGATCGGGGTGGAAATCCGCGAGCTTCGCTCCGCCCCAGCCGAGAAGGCAGCTTTCGTAGAACCGGTCCGGGTCGGCGAGGATCATGCCTTCGGGAAAGGGCGCGGGCTGCGCGAGGAAGAACCAGTGGTAGTAGGCGGCGGCGACCTTCCGGTCGAGATGGCTGAGAAGGTAATGCGTCGGCACGATGTCCATCAGCGTGAGGCTGAGAAGTCGCGCCTCGTCTTCGAGTGCCATGCGGTGGGCCGTGCGGCCGCCCCGGTCATGACCGACGAGGTGAAAGCGCTCGTGCCCGAGCGCAGACATGAGCGCGAACTGATCTGCGCCCATTTCGCGGAACGTGTAGTGCTCGGCCCCTTTCGGTTTGGACGACCCGCCATAACCGCGCAGGTCGGCGGCGATCACGGTGAAACGCTCGGCGAGACGCGGCGCGCCCCTTGCCCAAAGCGCGCGGGTCTGGGGAAAGCCGTGGAGGAGCAGCAGCGCAGGACCAGAGCCCCCCACCGAATAGGCAATCTCCTGCCCGTTGACCGCGGCGCGGCCGTCTTCGAACCCCGGGATCATGTCAGCGCGGCGAGGATGCGGGCCCAGCTGCGGATGCCCTTGTGGAAGCTTTCCATGTCGTACTTCTCGTTCGGGCTGTGGATCTGGTCGTCGTCCTTGCCGAAGCCGATCAACATCGCGTCCATGCCGAGGATCGACTGGAAGAACCCCGCGATCGGGATCGAGCCGCCGCACCCGATAAAGGCCGCCTCGTTGGGCCATTCCTCGGACAGCGCCTGCCGCGTCGCCTCGAAGGCGGGGTTGTCGGTCGACATGACGCTGGCGCGCGAGGCGCCGTG
>JBNKFC010000240.1:0-1918 GCA_050289105.1 Paracoccaceae bacterium
GTCGCGGGCGAGAGCCCGGTCCGCGAAGGTGTGTCGGCGGCGGTGCCGTTCCGGATCAGGTCGATGGCGTCACCGGCGCGGCCGACGAGCGTCAGGGCCGAGGGTGCGGGATGTGCGCAGCCCTTGGCGCAGCCGGAGACATGGAGCCGGTCAGCGGGGGCAAGCGACGCGCAAAGCGCGCGCGCCAGCGGCCGCGTCTCGATCAGCGCCTGCGGGCAGCCGGGGGCGCCGGTGCAGGCGGTTACCCGCAGCATCGGGTCGGCGGGATCGGTGATGAGGCCGGGAATGGCGGGCGCCTGGGTGGCGCCCTCGATCAGGATCATGCGCCAGGGCGTGATCCGCAAAGCGCCGTTTTCGGCAAGAATAGACAAGGTTTCGGCCGCCATCTGGCCGAATTCGAAGCCGACGAGGAACCCCAGTCGCAGAGGCCCCGGCGCGGCGGCCGGCGCGCGCGCGCGTGGCAGCGCCGGGATTTCGGTGAACACCTCCGGCAGACGCGCGCCCCGCGCCAGATGTGCGGCCATGCGACCGCGCCCCTCAGGCGCGCCACCGGTTTCAAGGAACCACTTCGCCAGTTGCAATGCCAGCCTTGCCGCCGTCGCAGGCGTTGCAAGGGCGCCCGAGCCTGTGCCATCGGCGCGAACCAGTAATCCGCCACCCGGACCGCGCTCGACGCGGATATCGGCGGAGGTCTCCGACAGGATCGGCTCGGCGCCGCAATCGACCGCATAGCCGAACTTGCCCGGCGTCTGTGGCGCGCCGGGATGGCCCAGCGCCTCGGTGAGCGATTGCACGACCTCCTGCACCCCGTCGCCGTCCTGCCAGAACGGCGTCACCACGATATTGCGGCGGCTTTCGACCTCTGTCGTCTCGTCGATCAGGCCGAGGGCGGCAAGGCCTTCGATCAGTGGGCCGTGTTCCGCCTCGGTCACGCCCCGAAGCTGGACATTGGCGCGGGCGGAAAGGTCGATGAGCCCGTTGCCGTGCTGCGCGGACAGCGCGGCGATGCCCCTAGCCTGCTCGGGCGTCAGCCGCCCGCCGCGTGGACGGATACGGACGACAAGGCCGTCGCCCGACATCATTGGGCGCAGCGCGCCGGGGCACCAGCCCTTGACGATCGGCTCGCTCATTGCCCGGTCTCCATCGCGATGGAGTTGCGCCGCGTGATCCAGAGCCCGGCATCGCGGAGCGCCGCGAAGCGGTCGCGCATCGCCTGAAGGGCGGCGGGGTTTTCCGCCTCCATGAAGGTCACCACATCCGCCCGCCCCAAGGTCGCCTCGTGATAGAGGTCGAAGAGATGCGCGGGAACCGCGCGGGCGAGATGGGCGAAAGCCGCCATATGGTCAAGCGTCGCCGCGATCTCGGCCGCGCCGCGGAAGCCGTGGCGCATCATGCCGTTGGCCCAGTTCGGGTTCGCCGCACGGGCGCGGACGACGCGACCAATCTCCTCGGGCAGCGTCCGGGCAAGGGGTGTGTCGGGACGGGTCGCGTCGAGGTGGTAGAGCGCAGGCGCTTGGCCGCCAAGCCGCGCGACGGCGGCGGCAAATCCGCCCTCATGTGCTGCATAGTCTGAGGCGAGGAGCAGGTCGGTCTCGGCCAAATCCTGCACATGGACGAAACCGTCCGCGCCCTTCACCTGCTCTTCCAGCGCTGCGCGGGCGGGGTGGGATGTGCCGGTCGCGTCGATGGCCCATTCAGAGCCCGACAGCCAGGCCTCACCCGCTGCCAGCTGGCCTTCGGGGCCGTAATCCTCGATCGCCTCGCCCATGGAAAGGCCGTATAGGCCCGGCTTTGGTCCGAAGACGCGGGGGGTGGCGCGCAGATAGGGATTGTCCTCGGGGGCTTCCCCGCGATCCGCCAGGACCTTCGCGGCAGCTTCATAAAGTTGCGCAAGACCGGGAAAAACGTCTCTGAACAG
>JBNKFC010000241.1:0-3295 GCA_050289105.1 Paracoccaceae bacterium
TGCGGCTGGCGGCACAGGAAAACTTCCGCTCAGTCGAGCATATGAAGCGCTACACGACGCAAGGCATGGCGCCCGATCAGGGCAAGAACTCCAACGTCGCGGCTTTGGCGATCCTTGCCGATGCGACCGGGCGCGGTATCCCCGAGACCGGAACGACGACCTTCCGCCCACCCTATACGCCCGTCTCCATCGCCGCGATGGGCGCGGGCGGGCAGGGGTCGGGCTTTGCCCCGCAGCGCTTCACCACCTCGGACAAGGCGGCCCGCGACCGCCACGCGCCGATGATCGAGGCCGGGCTCTGGTACCGGCCCTCCTACTTCCCGCGCCCCGGTGAGGCGACCTGGCGCGAAAGTTGCGATCGCGAAGTCACGATGGTGCGCGAAAGGGTGGGCGTCGTCGATGTATCGACGCTCGGCAAGATCGACATCCAGGGCAAGGATGCCGGCCGCTTCCTCGACCTCGTCTATACCAATACCTTCTCGACGCTGAAGCCCGGCCGTGTCCGCTACGGGCTGATGCTGCGCGAGGACGGGATGGTCATGGATGACGGCACCACCGCCTGCCTCGGCGAGGGGCACTACCTGACGACGACGACGACTGCGGCCGCTGGGCAGGTGATGCGGCACCTCGAATTCGTCCACCAGGCGCATTGCCCGGACTGGGAGGTTCGGATGATCTCCGTCACCGAGCAGTGGGCGCAATTCGCCGTCGCTGGCCCGCTCGCGCGCGAACTTCTTAACTCGATCCTCGAAAGCCCCATCGACGGCGCGGGCTACCCGTTCCTTTCCTGCGGCATGGTCCGTTTGATGGACGTCGAGGCGCGGCTCTTCCGGATCTCCTTCTCGGGCGAACTCGGCTACGAGATCGCCGTCCCGGCCCGCTACGGCGAGGCGCTCTACCGCGATCTCGTCGCCCGTGCCGAAAGCCTCGGCGGCGGCGCCTACGGGATGGAGGCGCTCAACGTCCTGAGGATCGAGAAGGGGTTCATCACCCATGCCGAGATCCACGGCCGGGTGACGGCGTTCGACATCGGGCTGCAAGGGCTGGTGTCGACGAAGAAGGATTGCATCGGCAAGGCCGCAAGCCAGCGCCCCGGCCTGACCGGTCCCGAGCGCGAACAACTCGTCGGCCTCCGTCCGATCCCCGCCGGCAAGACCATCGGCGCCGGCGCGCATCTCTTCAACGACGGGGCTGAGCCGGTCTCGGCCAATGACCAGGGCTATGTCACGTCCATCTGCCACTCGCCGACGCTCCGGTCGACCCTTGCGCTCGCCTTCCTGAAGGATGGCCGCGCGCGGATCGGCGGCAGGGTAAGGCTGGTCGATCACCTGAGAAAGACGGACGTGCTCTGCGAGGTGGTGAACCCCGTCTTCTTCGACCCGGAAGGAGGGCGCGCCCGTGCCTAGCCTGATCGAGAAATCTCCCTGCGACGGCCTGTTGCCGGTCTATACCGGGGGACTGAAACTGACCGAGGTCGCGCCTGCGCGGATCACCTCCGTGGCGCCCCTCAATGGCAAGGAGAGGGCGGTCGCCTCGGCGCTCAAGGCGCTCGGCCTCGGCTGGCCCGCGCCGGGAACATCCGTGGTGCGCGGCGATGCCGCCTGCCTCTGGTCAGGCCGGGGGCAAGCCTTCCTGATCGGCGCGGCGCCGGACGGGCTCGACGGCATCGCGGCCCTGACCGACCAGAGCGACGGCTGGGCGCGGATGAGGCTCGAAGGTCCGGGGGCGGAGTCCGTGCTGGCCCGGCTCGTCCCCCTCGGCCTGCGCGCGGCGGTGTTCCCGGTGGGGTCGGTGGCGCGATCCGGGCTCAACCACATGATGATGGTGCTGAGCCGCACAGGCGACGAGTGCTTCGACATTATGGTCTTCCGCTCCATGGCGACAACGGCGGTGCATGAATTGCATCAGGTGATGGCGGCCCTCGCCGCCCGCGCAGCGACGCGCTGAGACCGGGCAGGGGGCGCTGCCCCCTTGCCGGGCCGCTCCGAAGGGCCGATATTCACCGGATGAGTCTGCCCCCCGGTTTCCTGGAAGAATTGCGCACCCGCACCTCGCTCAGCCACGTGGTGGGGCGCAAGGTCGTCTGGGACAATCGCAAGTCAAATCAGGCCAAGGGCGACTGGTGGGCGCCATGCCCCTTCCATCAGGAAAAATCCGCCTCGTTCCATGTCGACGACCGCAAGGGCTACTATTACTGCTTTGGTTGCCACGCGAAGGGCGACGCGATCTCGTTCCTGCGCGAGACCGAGAACATGGGCTTCATGGAGGCGATCGAGCTTTTGGCCCGCGAGGCCGGGATGCAGATGCCGGCGCGCGATCCGCAGGCGGCCGAACGCGCCGACCGCCGGACCGAGCTGGCCCAGGTCATGGAAGAGGCCGTGCGCCACTACCGGCTGCAACTGAAGACGGCCGCGGGGGCTGCCGCGCGTGAATACCTCGGGCGCCGCAAGCTTTCCGAGGCCGCCCAGGACCGGTTCGAGATCGGCTTCGCCCCGGACCAGCGCCAAGGCGTTTTCTCGGCGCTCCAGGCCAAGGGCATCGCCGCCGACCTCATCGTCGATGCCGGTCTCTGTGCCCGACCGGATGACGGCGGCGCGCCCTACGACCGCTTCCGCGGCCGCATCATCTTTCCGATCCGCGACGCGCGCGGCCGCTGCATCGGCCTCGGCGGCCGGGCGATGGACCCGAACGCGCGGGCGAAATACCTCAACTCTCCCGAGACCGAGCTGTTCGACAAGGGCCGCAGCCTCTACAACCATGGCCCCGCGCGGGAGGCGGCCGGCAAGGGCCAGCCCCTGATCGTCGCCGAAGGCTACATGGATGTGATCGCGCTGGTGGGGTCCGGGTTCGAGGCCGCCGTCGCGCCGCTCGGCACGGCCATCACCGACGAGCAGCTCGCTCTCCTCTGGCGCATCCATCCCGAGCCGCTCATCATGCTGGACGGCGACGCGGCCGGCATCCGCGCGGCAACCCGGCTCGTGGATCTGGCGCTGCCGAAACTCGTGGCCGGGCAGGGCCTTCGCTTCGTCATTCTTCCTGAGGGCATGGACCCTGACGACCTGATCAAGCTGCGCGGTCGCGAGGCGATGGCGAAGCTCGTGGCCGAGGCGCAGCCGATGGTCAACCTGCTCTGGCGGCGCGAGACCGAAGGCCGGACGTTTGACAGCCCCGAACGCAAGGCGGCGCTCGACAAGAGCCTGAGAGAGACGATCAAGCGCATCGCCGATCCCTCCATCCGCGCTCATTACGGCGAGGAGATCAAGCGCCTGCGCTGGGAACTTTTCGGTGCTGCCCG
>JBNKFC010000242.1:0-4472 GCA_050289105.1 Paracoccaceae bacterium
GATCGCGCCCGCGCTCTTCGTATCGGAGGCAAGCCAGTTGTCGAAATGGTCACGCACCGCGCCCTCGACCATCCGGGCGGCTTCAGCGGTGGCCAGCCGGTCCTTGGTCTGGCCGACGAATTGCGGTTCGCGGATGAAACACGAGACCAGCGCGCAGCCCCCTGTCATCAGGTCGTCGCGGGTGATCATCTCGGCCTTGCGGTTCTTGACGAGCTCGCCATAGGCGCGGATGCCCTTGAGGATCGCGGCCCAGAAGCCGGCCTCGTGCGTGCCGCCCTCGGGCGTGGGGACGGTGTTGCAGTACGACTGGATGAAGCCATCGCGCGAGGGCGTCCAGTTGATCGCCCATTCGACCGAGCCGGGTTCGCCGAACTTGTCGGCAAAGCTGACCTTGCCGGCGAAGGGGCGGTCGGCATAGGTCGAGGAGCCCTGGAGGTTCTCGGCGAGGTAATCCGAGAGGCCGCCGGGGAAGTGGAAGACCGCCTCGGCCGGGGTTTCGCCGTCGTCGATGGCGGTTTTCCAGCGGATCTCGACCCCGGAGAAGAGGTAGGCCTTGGAGCGCACCATCTTCAGAAGCCGCGCGGGCTTGAAACGGTGGTGGCCGAAGATCTCTTCGTCGGCGTGGAAGGTGACGGAGGTGCCGCGACGGTTGGGGGCGGCGCCGATCTTCTGCACCGGGCCGAGGGGGATGCCGCGCGAAAACCGCTGCTCGAACAGTTCCTTGTTGCGCGCGACCTCGACCACCATGCTGTCGGAGAGCGCGTTGACGACCGAGGCGCCGACTCCGTGGAGGCCGCCCGAGGTCTCGTAGGCCTTGCCGGAGAACTTGCCGCCGGCATGGAGCGTGCAGAGGATGACTTCGAGAGCCGACTTGCCGGGGAATTTCGGATGCGGATCGATCGGGATGCCGCGGCCGTTGTCGCGGATGGTGACGGAGTAGTCGGCGTGCAGTTCCACCTCGATCCGGTTGGCATGGCCCGCGACGGCCTCGTCCATCGAGTTGTCGAGGACTTCGGCGACGAGGTGATGCAGCGCCCGTTCGTCGGTGCCGCCGATATACATGCCGGGGCGTTTGCGGACCGGTTCCAGCCCTTCCAGCACCTCGATGGAGGAGGCGTTGTAGTCGTCCGCGCGGGCGGAGAGGAGATCGTCGGCCATGGCACTGCTCTTGGTTCTGATTGGCCGGGGATTAGACCATGGGGGGCGGTCGGGGGCAAGGCGGCAGGGGGGTGCGCGCGCGGGTTTCGGCGCGAAATATGGGGGAGGCGGCGGGTAGCCGCACAAGGGAGAGGCCCATGTGGAACGATCGATATGCGGGGGACGACTATCTCTTCGGAACGGAGCCTGCGGACTTCCTGCGACGCGTCGAGGGCTGGCTGACCCCCGGCGAGACGGTGCTGGCGATTGCCGATGGCGAGGGGCGGAATTCGGTCTGGCTGGCGGGGCAGGGGATGGCGGTCACCGCCTTCGATCCGGCCCAGAACGCCGTGGCGAAGGCGCGCAAGCTCGCGGCGGCGCGAGGCGTGACGGTCGACTTCCAGATTTGCGATCTCGACGGCTGGGACTGGTCGCGGCAGTTCGACGTGGTGGCGGGGATCTTCATCCAGTTCGTCGGACCGCGGGAGCGAGGGCGCCTCTTTTCCCGTATCAATCAGGCGCTGAAGCCTGGCGGGCTACTCCTCCTGCACGGCTATGCGCCCCGGCAGGTGGGTTACGGCACCGGCGGTCCGCCCAGCCGGGAGAACATGTATACGCTCGACCTCCTGCGCGAGTCCTTCGCGGGGTACGAGGTCCTCAGGGCCGAGGATTTCGACGCAGATGTGGACGAGGGCCGGGGGCATTCGGGTCGCTCCGCGCTCATCGACTTCGTGGCGCGGAAGGCGGGCTGAAGGTCCGTTCGCGGTGATCGGGATCTGATCCGTCGCGCGGCGGTGGTGAGAGTGGTTGATCTGTGCCCGATTCCCACATAGGCAAGGCCGGCGAAGGCGAGGGGCACATGGCAGACAAGGACTTGGAAGCGCGTCACCTTGAGACGCTGGATCGCGACCTGGGGCGCTTTTCCGATCTGGAGCTGGCGACGAGCCAAGTCGCGCGGCGGGTGATCGGACCGGGTGTCGCCTTTCTCTTCGTCGTCGCTGCGGGCCTGCTCGCTGCACTCTTCTTCGGGCAGACGACCCATACGCTGATCGTGGTGATCGCCGCCGCCTTCGGCGCCTACATGGCGCTGAACATCGGTGCCAACGACGTCGCCAACAACATGGGGCCGGCGGTCGGCGCCAACGCGCTGACGATGACCGGGGCGATCACGATCGCGGCGATCTTCGAAAGCGCCGGCGCCCTGATCGCGGGCGGGGATGTCGTGTCCACCATCTCGAAGGGGATCGTCGCGCCCGACAGCATCGCCACCGCCTCGGCCTTCGTCTGGGCGATGATGGCCGCGCTTCTGGCTTCGGCGCTCTGGGTCAACCTCGCGACCTGGATCGGCGCGCCGGTATCGACCACGCACGCGGTCGTCGGCGGCGTCATGGGGGCGGGCATCGCGGCGGCGGGGTTTGCCGCCGTGAACTGGGGAACCATGGGCACGATCGCAGCGAGCTGGGTGATCTCTCCCGTTCTCGGGGGCCTCATCGCGGCGGCGTTCCTGTGGTTCATCAAGGCGAACATCATCTACCAGCCCGATAAGATCGCCGCCGCGCGGAAATGGGTCCCGATGCTGGTCGGCATCATGGCCGGGGCATTCGCCGCCTACCTGGCCCTGAAGGGGCTGAAACACGTCGTCAAGATCACGCTTGGCCACGCGCTCCTGATCGGGCTTGGCACGGCTCTCGTGACCTGGGTCGCGATGGTCCCGGTCATCCGGCGCCAGTCGGAGGGGCTGGAGAACCGCAACAAGTCGCTGAAGGTCCTGTTCAACATCCCGCTGGTCGTCTCAGCCGCGCTGCTGAGTTTTGCTCACGGCGCCAACGACGTGGCCAATGCGGTCGGGCCGCTGGCCGCCATCGTGCAGGCGTCGCAGAGCGGCGCCGTGGCGGACGCGGTCAATATCCCGATCTGGGTCATGGTGATCGGCGCGCTCGGCATTTCGTTCGGACTTTTCCTCTTCGGACCGAAGCTGATCCGCATGGTCGGCAGCCAGATCACGAAGCTCAACCCGATGCGCGCCTATTGCGTGGCCTTGTCGGCTGCGATCACGGTTATCGTCGCAAGCTGGCTCGGCCTGCCCGTCAGTTCTACCCATATCGCGGTGGGCGCGGTCTTCGGCGTCGGCTTCTTCCGCGAGTGGGACACCGAGCGGCGGCTGAGAAGGGCGCGCGTGGAGATGCCGGACCGGTCATGGCTCGCCCCCGAAGAGAGGGGACGCCGCAAGCTGGTGCGCCGGGCGCATGTCTCGACCATCGCCGCGGCCTGGATCGTCACCGTGCCGGCGGCAGCGGCGATGTCCGCGGTCATCTTCATCTGCATCCGGGCAATCGCCGGGTAGACGTCCCGCGCAAGCGCTTCGGCCGCTACCGGTCGCGGATCGGGACGGTCACGCGGACGGCCGTTCCCTCGGGGCCGCTCGTGCGTTCCAGATCGCCATCGAGGTCTGTCACGAAGGCCGAGATGAGCTGTGCCCCTAGGCCCTGCGCGGGGTCATCGCCCGTCTTCGTCCCGCTGCCATTGTCGCTCACCTCCAGCAGGAACGTTTCGCCAAGGTTCGTCAGGCGAACCGAAATCACGCCGCCCTTGCCGGGCGAAAAGGCATGCTTGGCGCAGTTCGTCACCAGTTCGTTAAGGACGAGCCCAAGGGCCACGGCCTGCTTGCTGGACACGGTCACGTCGTCAATTCGCGTATCGATCTCGATCCCGTTTTCTTCGGCGATCGATCCTTGCAGGGCATCGACGATGCGGGAGAGGTAGGCTTCGGTGCCCACCGTGTCGATCGAGCCCGCGTCGCTGATCGCGCCGTAGAGGTCGGCCACCGCGCCGACGCGCGACCGGACGCGGAGGAGCACCTCGCCCGCCTCGTCTGATGCTGCCCTCGCTTCAAGGGAGAAGATGGACGAGATCAGCGAGAGGCTGTTCTTGACGCGGTGGTTCAACTCGTGAAGCAGCCGCTTCGCCTCGGCCAGCGCCTGTTCACGCTCGCGCTCCGCAACCTTGCGGGCGGTGACATCGCGAAAGAGGATTGTCAGACGGCCATGCGGCTCGGCGGGGCTCGCATAGACGTCGAACCACCGGCCCATGGGAACCGAGCCATTCTCGAAACGCATCGCTTCGCGTCCGAGGCCGACGCGGGCGTAAGTCTCCACCCAGTGGGATTCGAGGTCCGGCACCAGTTCGAGCGCGGTGCGGCCCTTGGCGTCCTTCAGTCCGGTATAGGTTTCGAAGTGGTCGTTGACCTCGAGGAACCGGTAATCGACCGGGTTGCCATCATCATCGACGATCATCTCGCAAAGGCAGAAGCCGTCGCCGGTGAGTTCGGTGATCGT
>JBNKFC010000243.1:0-2346 GCA_050289105.1 Paracoccaceae bacterium
CGCAGCGCGCCGGCGGTGTTCAACGCTGTGTTCAACACCGCGCAGTTCTGGGACGGCCGGGCCAAGGATCTCTTCGATAAGGCTCGCGGACCGATCGTGGACCCGATCGAAATGGCGATCGCAGTTAAACTCCATCCCCGGCTATGTCGAGGCGTTCAAGGCGGCGTTTCCGGACGAGGGCGACCCGATCAGCATGGAGAACGTGCAGAAGTCCATTGCCCTGTTCGAGGCGACGCTGATCACGCCCAACGCGCCCTTCGACAGGTATCTCGGCGGCGACGCGGCCGCGCTCAGCGACGACCAGAAGGCCGGGCTGCAGATCTTCATGGATAACGGATGCGCGGGCTGCCATGACGGCATCAATATCGGCGGCGGCCAGTATCAGCCCTTCGGCGTTGTCGAGAAGCCGGGGGCGGAGTTCCTGCCGCCCGACGACACCGGCCGCTTCGAGGTGACGAAATCGGTGGCCGACGAATACGTCTTCAAGGTCCCGACCCTGCGCAACATCGCGCTGTCGCCGCCCTATTTCCACACTGGCAAGAGCTGGGATCTGAAGCAGGCGGTTTCGGTGATTTACAAGAGTCAGCTGGGCGTGGAGATCACCGATGCCGAAGCCGACAAGGTCGTCGCTTTCCTGCAATCCCTGAACGGGGAACTGCCGCAGGTCAGGATCCCGGCCCTGCCGCCAAGCGTCGCCACCTCGTCCCGACCGAGACCCTGAAACGGGCTTCGGCGTCCCGGCTGGGAGGCGCAAAGGTAAGGTGGGTTTAAACCCACCTTATGGACCTCCTTCAGCCGCGCTCCAGCCCCGCGGTCATTGGTGTAAAGTGGGTTTAAACCCGCGTTACAACGCATTGAAATTACTGAGCAATCTCGTAGACCACCACCACCGTCGCGCCAAAGCTCATCTCGCCCGGCGCGACCGGGACGTCGGCGCCCTTGGCGAAGCTCGCCTCGGCCATCGCCATCGGCATCGGCGGCGCGTAGCCACCCTGCTCGCTGATCGAAATCACCCGGCCCAGCGTGACCCCGGCCGCATCGGCATAGAGTTCGGCCTTGCGCCGGGCCTCGGCCACCGCGCGCCGGCGCGCCTCGTCGAGCACCTCGCGGTCCTCGACGACGCCGAAGCTCAGGCCATTGAGCGTGTTAGCGCCGCCAGACACCACGCCGTCGAGCACCGCCCCAAGCGTATCGAGCGCCCGCACCCGCACTGTCACCATGTTCGATGCCGTGTAGCCCACGACCGTCGGCGCACTGCCATCGGACCTGCCGTAATCGTAGCGCGGGCCGAGCGAAAGACCGGAGGTCTGGATATCGCGGTCCTCGATGCCGGCGGCCGTCAGCCGCGCGATCACCGCGCTCACGCCTTCCGAATTCGCAGCCATCGCCGCGGCCGCGGTTTCCGCATCCGTCGTCACGCCGAGCGACACGGTCGCCATGTCCGGCGCGATCTCGACCCGGCCCTCGCCGCTGACGGAAATCGTCGCGGCGGGACCATCGGCGGCCACTGCCGGCCCTGCAAGCGCGAGGATGGTCACGAAAAGATTGAGAAAGCGCATGAAACCCTCCATCTGGTGGCGCTGATCATCCGATCTTTGACGCGCCGGGCAAGGCAATCCTTGGCGCCCCGCCTTTCCATGCGCGAAATTCTGCTTTAGGAGGGAAAGCGACACCTTGGCGGCTATGGTGATGGCCGCGGACATGCTACCTGCCCCGGAATGAAACCCCGCTTCGCGCTCAATCTCGCACAGGACGGCATCAGCCTCCTTCACCGCATGGCCGATGGCTGGGCGGAGGTCGGAAATGCCCGGTTCGACGATCCCGACCTGGACACCCGGATCGCCGAGCTCCGGACCCTGGCCGCCGAGTTGGAGCCTGAGGGCTTCACCACCAAGCTGATCATTCCCGAATCGCAGATCCTATACAGCGAGGTCGACGCGCCCGGTCCCGACCGCGCCAGCCGGCGGGCGCAGATCGTCGCGGCGCTCGACGGCCGCACGCCCTATGCCGTGGACGATCTCGTCTTCGACTGGTCGCGAAACGGGCGCGACGTCTGCGTCGCCGTCGTCGCGAAGCTGACCCTTGATGAGGCTGAGGAGTTCGCCGAAACCCATGGTATGAACCCGGTCTCCTTCGTGGCCATCCCGGCCCCCGGACAGTTCGCTGGCGAACCCTTCTTCGGCCAGACCCGCACGGCCGAACAACACCTGCCCCCCGGGGAGCGGCTCGCCCGCGACCAGGATCCCGTCCGCATTGTCGCCGCGCCCTCACCGGTTCTGACCGCGACGCCGACCGCCGAAACTCCAACGCCTGCTGGCCCGGCATCGTTGCCCGACGGCCCCGAAA
>JBNKFC010000244.1:0-7098 GCA_050289105.1 Paracoccaceae bacterium
AGGCGTCGAGGAAGGGTAGCGGAGCTGCCCCGACGGCTAGCCCGCTGATGGCGGAGACCCAGCCGGGCAGGCCCACCGCGGTTGCCAAACCAGTGATCGCGAGTCCGAAAAGGATTACGGCAACCACGCCAAACCCCCAGACACGCCGCGCGCGGCCAGGTGCCTGCGCCGACCCGCGCCGCACCGAGTATTGGCGGCGGCACGCTGTGCAGGGCAAATGCACCGTTCCGCCTTCCTGCAGGACCGCAGACACCGCGGGCACCACCATCCGATAGTCGAGCGGCGCCCCGCAATGGGGGCAGCGATAGCCGGCTAGCCGGGTCCGCAGCCCGCTCACCCCATCGCCCCCATCAGCTCCCGACCGATCAGCATGCGGCGGATCTCGCTCGTCCCCGCGCCGATCTCCATCAGCTTCGCGTCGCGGAAGATGCGGCTGACCGCACTTTCGTTCATGAAGCCGGTGCCGCCCATCGCCTGAACGGCCTGATGGGCGACCGTCATCGCCTCCTCGGAGGCGTAAAGCACGCAAGCCGCCGCGTCCTGGCGCGTCACCTCGCCCCGGTCGCAGGAGCGCGCCACCTCGTAGATATAGGCGCGGGCGGAGTTCATCTTGGTGTACATGTCGGCGATCTTGCCCTGCATGAGCTGGAAGGACCCGATCGGCTGGCCGAACTGCTTGCGTTGGGCGAGGTAGGGCATGACCTCGTCCATGCAGGCGGCCATGATGCCGGTGCCGATGCCCGAAAGGACGACACGTTCGTAATCGAGCCCGGACATGAGGACGCGGACGCCCTTCCCCTCGGCTCCGAGCACGTTTTCGAACGGCACTTCGACATCCTCGAAGATCAGTTCGGCAGTGTTCGAGCCGCGCATGCCGAGCTTGTCGAAGTGCTTCGAGGTCGAGAAGCCCTTCATGGTCTTCTCGACGATGAAGGCGGTGATCCCTTTCGATCCGGCCTCGGGATCGGTCTTGGCGTAGACGACAAGCGTATTGGCGTCCGGGCCGTTGGTGATCCAGAACTTGGTGCCGTTCAGCACGTAGTAGCCGTTGCGCTTTTCGGCGCGGAGCTTCATCGAGACGACGTCGGAGCCGGCCCCTGCCTCGGACATTGCCAAGGCGCCGACACTGTCCCCGGAAATCAGGCCGGGCAGATATTTCCGCTTCTGCTCATCCGTGCCGTTCAACTTGATCTGGTTGACGCAGAGGTTCGAGTGCGCGCCATAGGAGAGGCTGACGGACGCCGAGGCACGGGCGATCTCCTCGATGGCGATGACATGGGCGAGATAACTCATCCCCGCCCCGCCATATTCCTCTGGCACGGTGATGCCCAAGAGGCCGAGATCGCCCATCTCCTTCCAGAGTTCCGCCGGGAACGCGTTGGTCCGGTCGACCTCGGCCGCCATCGGCTTCACCCGATCCTGGGCCCAGCGATGGACCATGTCGCGGAGCGCCTCGATCTCCTCACCCAGATGGAATTTCATCGACGCGGTGAACATGAGCGCCCCCATGGAAATGAACGTGTGTTCAATTCATACGCCGGAAGGCCGAGTCGGGTCAAGCGGGTCGGCGGAACGCTTGGACCACGGCGCGCGTTGTGCCATCGTTCATCCGCCCCGTGGTCAGGAGATCCCCATGCGCAGCCTGCTCGCCCTTGTCCTTGCAGCCTTCCCCGCCCTGCCCGTCCATGCCGAAGTCGTCGGCAAGGTCGGCGTCGACTGGGTCGGCAATGACATCTATGTCGAGGCGATCCCCGATCCGAAGGTAAAGGGCGTGACCTGCCATGTCGCCTATTTCGACCGCTCCGTTCTCGACCGTCTCAGCCAGGGCAACTGGTTCGAGGATCCCTCCTATTCCGCGCTCGATTGCCGGCAGACCGGGCCGATCACGATCGGCGACATCGACCGCAGCAAGGACGGGGAGAACATCTTTTCCGAACGCACGTCGCTTGTCTTCAAGTCGCTGAAGGTGACGCGGATCTTTGACGAGGCGAACAACACGCTCATCTACCTCGCGCATGCGTCGGAACTGACGCAAGGATCGGGGAAGATGTCGCTGTCGACCGTGCCGCTTTACAACGCGGCGAAGTAAGGGGGCGCCGCCCCCTCCCCCGGATTGCATCCGGGGTTCACCCCCGGAGTATTTTCGAACAGAAGAAGGGGTCAGTCCGCGGCCGGGCTGTCGGCAAGTTCGACATCGCTCTGGAAAACCGTTGCGACTTCCTCGCGGAGGATTCGAGCGATCAGGGCGGCGTCGGCTTCCGAGAAGGTCAGGGGCAGGCGCATGTCGATCAGTCCCGCGAGGATGCGGTCCGTCTTCGGCAAGTTCTGGGCCGGCGCGTAGCGCCAGGAATCGTGGCGCGAGGTAAAGCCCACCGGCTCATCCGCGCCGAACCATTTCAGTTCCACCCCGCGCGCGGCAGCCCGCGAGAGAAACGCGCGAACCTTGCCAGCGGGCCAATCGGGCAGGAGGAACTGGAACGAGGAAGCGACATGGGCCTCTGCCTCGGGCCGAACGATCAGGCGCAGGCCCGGGGTGTCGGCAAGGCCAGCCTCGAGCGCCCGGTAAAGCGCGTTCCATCGTCCGCATTGACGCGGCAAATCGGCGAGCTGCGGCCGCAGGATCGCGGCGCGCAGGTTGTCCATCCGGCCCGAGACGTTGGGCGTGACATACTTCACCCGCTCGAACACCTCGGCCGGCGGCGCCGCGCGGTGGCGGGCGTAGAGCATGTAACTGCCCGAGAGCACGATCGCCCGCGCCATCAGGTCGGGGTCGTCCGAGACGATCAGCCCGCCCTCGCCGGAATTCATGTGCTTGTAGGTCTGCGTCGAGTAACAGCCAAAGACTCCGTGACGCCCCGACGGAACGCCGTTCCAGGCCGCCCCCATCGTGTGGGCGCAATCCTCTACAACCGGCAGGCCTGCCGCATTACATACGGCCATAAGCCGGTCCATGTCGCAGATATGGCCACGCATGTGGCTGAGGAGCAGCGCCCTGGCCCCCGGCGCCTTGGCGGCGACGTCGTCGATGTCGATGGTCAGATCCTCCGTCACCTCGACAAAGACCGGCGATGCCCCCACGGCCGCGATGGCGCCCGGGACCGGGGCGAGGGTAAAGGCGTTGGTCAGAACCCGTTCGCCCGGACCGATGCCCATCGCCCGCAGCGCGCAGCCGAGCGCATAGCCGCCCGACGCCACGGCCAGACAGTATCTCGCCCCCGTGAAGGCCGCGAATTCTTCTTCCAGGAGCGCGGCCTCTGCGACCTCGCCCGGCACGGTGTTGTAGCGGTGGAGCCGGCCATGACGAAGGACATGCAAGGCGGCCTCGATCCCGGCCTCGGGGATCGGTTCCTGTTGGGTGAAACTGCCGGTGAAACACTCGCTCATGCTGCTACCTCCCCCAGAAACCGCGCGGCCAGTTCCGGCAGCGCATCGAACCGATCGAGCAGAGCCTCGGGCCGGAGCCGGTCGACGCCCTGCCCTTCGGGTCCGAAAGTGACGAGCGCCACCGGCACACCGGCGGCCGCGGCGGTCTTGCGGTCGGTCTCGGTATCGCCGATCAGCATCGAACGGGCGACGACGCCGCCAGCCCGCTCCACCGACAGGCGGTAGGGCGCGGGATCGGGCTTGCGGACCGGTAGCGTATCGGCGCCGACGAGTGAACCGAACAGGCCCCGGACGCCGAGCCGGTCGAGCAGGATCTCGGCGAGCCGCTCGGGCTTGTTGGTACATATGCCGGTCGCGAAGCCTGCGCCGCGCAGCGCTTCCACGGCGTCCACGGCGCCGGGATAAAGCCGGGTCTCGCGGTCGATCCCCTCCTCGTAGGCTGCCAGCAGGCGCGGATATTCGAGGTCCACATCCGACTCCGTCCAGTCGCCGAGCCGCGAGAAGCCGAGCCGAAGCATTGCCCGCCCGCCGTGAAACGCCGTCAGAGCATCCGTGGCCGGATCGAGCATGTCGCCCTGCCCCCGCGCCTGAAAACAGGCATTCGCGGCCGCGATGAGATCGGCGGAAGTATCCGCCAGCGTGCCATCCAGATCGAAGATTACCGTGCGCATGTGTCCCGACCTCTGTAACCTGCCGAAAGGAACTTTGATCCCCGCCCCCTTGCGGCATCCGGGGCCTTGGTTAAAACGGGCCGGACCCGAAGGAAAGTTCAATCATGCCCACAGCGCTGATCATTCTCGCCGCAGGACAGGGGACCCGGATGAATTCCGACCTGCCCAAGGTGCTTCACAAGGTGGCCGGCGCACCGCTTGTGGTCCATGCGATGGCCTCCGGCGCCGGCGTCGGGCCAGAACGCACGCTCGTCGTCACGGGCCACGGCGGCGAGGCGGTTGCCGCAGCCGCCCGTGCGCATGACGAAACGGTGGAGATCGTTGTTCAGACCGAGCAACGCGGGACGGGTCACGCGGTCGCGCAGGCGCTGCCGGCGCTCGGAGATTTCGAGGGCCGCATCATCGTGCTCTTCGGCGACACGCCGCTGATCCGGGCCGAAACCCTCGAAACGATGCTTGCGGCACCGTCCGACGTCGTGGTGCTCGGCTTCGAGGCCGCCGATCCGGGGCGCTACGGCCGGCTCATCGTCCATGCCGGGCACCTCTATGGCATTGTCGAATACAAGGACGCGAATGCCGAACAGCGCGCGATCCATCTGTGCAACAGCGGGGTCATTGCGGCCGATGCAGCCCTGATGCGCCGCCTCGTCGCGGCGCTCGATGACAAGAACGCGTCGGGAGAGTTCTATCTCACCGACATCGTCGCCGCCGCCCGCGCGGAAGGATTGACGGCCGAGGTCGTGACCTGCCCCGAGACCGAGACGCTCGGCGTCAACACGCGGGCCGATCTTGCGGCGGCCGAGCGCGCCTTTCAGGCCCGCGCCCGTGCCGACGCCCTGGAGAACGGCGTCACGCTGACCGCGCCCGAGACCGTGTTCTTCGCCTTCGACACCGTAATCGGACGCGACAGCACCGTCGGGCCGAACGTGGTCTTCGGGCCTGGTGTGACGGTCGAATCCGGGGCCGAGATCCTGGCGTTCTGTCATCTCGAAGGATGCCATATCTCGCGCGGCGCCCGCGTCGGCCCCTTCGCCCGGCTGCGCCCCGGCGCGGAACTGGCCGAGGACGTGCATGTCGGCAATTTCGTCGAGATCAAGAACGCCATCCTCGACGAGGGCGTGAAGGTCGGCCACCTCACCTATCTCGGCGACGCCCATGTGGGCGAGCATGCGAATATCGGCGCGGGGACAGTGACCTGCAACTACGACGGCGTTATGAAGCACCGGACCGAGATCGGCGCGCGGGCTTTCATCGGCTCCGACACGATGTTGGTGGCGCCGGTGAAGGTCGGCGCGGGAGCCCTGACGGGCTCGGGCTCCGTCATTACCGGGGACGTGCCGGACGATGCGGTCGCGCTCGGGCGGGCGCAGCAGGTCGTCAAGCCCGGCCTAGCAAAGAAATTGTTTGAAAAGTTAAAGGCCGATAAGGCTAAACGACAGAAAGAGACCAAATAATGTGCGGTATTGTCGGGGTGCTCGGGAACCATGAAGTTGCGCCGATCCTTGTCGAGGCGCTGAAGCGTCTGGAATATCGCGGCTACGATTCCGCTGGCATCGCCACCGTGAACAACGGCAGGCTCGACCGCCGGCGGGCGGTGGGCAAGCTCGTCAACCTCTCCGACCTTCTCGTCCACGATCCGCTGGCCGGCAAGGCCGGGATCGGCCATACGCGGTGGGCGACCCACGGCGCCGCAACCATCATCAACGCCCATCCGCACCGCTCCGGCCCCGTCGCCGTCGTCCATAACGGGATCATCGAGAACTTCCGCGAGCTGCGCGCCGAACTGGCCGAAAGCGGCCTCGCCTGCGAGACGGAAACCGATACGGAGACGGTCGCGCTTCTCGCCCGCCACTACATGGACCAGGGCCTTGCGCCGCGCGAGGCCGCGCGCGCCACGCTAAAACGGCTCGACGGCGCTTTCGCGCTGCTTTTCATCTTCGACGGCGAGGAAGATCTGATGATCGCCGCCCGCAAGGGCTCCCCCCTGGCGATCGGCCACGGCGACGGCGAGATGTTCGTCGGCTCCGACGCCATCGCGCTTGCCCCGATGACCGACCGGATCACCTATCTGGAAGAAGGCGACTGTGCCTTCGTCACCCGCGCCGGGGTGGAGATCTTTGACGCCGAGGGCCGGCGCGCCAACCGCGAAGTGACGCGGATCCAGCTTGACCAGACCCGGATCGAGAAGGCCGGCTACAAGCATTTCATGGCCAAGGAGATCGCCGAACAGCCCGTCGTGCTGGCCGACGCGATCAAGCACTATACCACCGGCGGCAAGCTGAACCTGCCGGAATCGCTCGACTTCGCCGACCTCGACCGACTGACCCTCGTCGCCTGCGGCACCGCCTACTATGCTTGCCTCACCGCGAAATACTGGTTCGAAAGCCTCGCGGGCTTGCCCTGCGAGGTCGATATCGCCTCGGAGTTCCGCTATCGCGAACCGCCGCTGCCGCAGAAATCCTACGCGGTCTTCGTCAGCCAGTCGGGCGAGACCGCCGATACGCTGGCCGCATTGCGCTACGCCGAAGGCAAGGTCGAGAAGGTCGTGTCGGTCGTCAACGTGCCCACCTCCTCCATCGCGCGCGAAAGCGACGTGTCGCTGCCGATCCTGGCGGGGGTGGAGGTCGGCGTCGCGTCGACGAAGGCTTTCACGTGCCAGTTGACGGTGCTCCTCTTGATGGCGCTCAAGGCAAGCCATGACCGCGGCCGGATCGACGATGCGACCCTCGCCCGGCATCTTTCGGATCTTGCCACGCTTCCCGGCCTGATGAACCAGACGTTGTCGCGGGAGCCGGCGATCGCCGCGATGGCCGCCAGGCTGGCCGAGGCGCAGGACGTGCTCTTCCTCGGCCGCGGCCCGATGTTCCCGCTGGCGCTGGAGGGAGCCCTGAAACTCAAGGAAATCAGCTACATCCACGCCGAAGGCTATGCATCCGGCGAGTTGAAGCATGGCCCGATCGCGCTGATCGACAAGACGGTGCCGGTGGTCGTCCTTACCCCGCGCGACGCGCTTTTCGACAAGACCGTATCGAACATGCAAGAA
>JBNKFC010000245.1:0-8000 GCA_050289105.1 Paracoccaceae bacterium
GGACAACCTCGAGGAACCCCTTGTCCACGAGCCGCTTGATCTGATCGACCACGACCCCGGCAGGAACGGAGCGGGAATTACCGCGCCCGTAAGGGATGATGCAGAAGGTGCAGCGGTGATCGCAGCCGTTCTGGACCTGTACATAGGCTCTGTGCCGCCCGAATCCGTCGATCAGGTGGCCTGCGGTCTCGGTCACGCTCATGATGTCGTCGACCATGACCTTCTCGGTTTCGCCGATCAGGTCGGGGGCCTTGAGGGCGGCCCAGGTGGCGGCCTGCATCTTCTCGGTATTGCCGATAACGCGGGTGACTTCGGGCATGGCGGCGAAGGTCTCGGGTTCGGTCTGCGCGGCGCAGCCGGTGACGATCAGCGTCGCGTCGGGATTTTCGCGGCGAAGGCGCCGGATCTCCTGCTTGGCCTTGCGCACGGCCTCGGCGGTGACGGCGCAGGTATTTACGACAACCGCGCCCTCGATTCCGGCCTGTTGGGCCAGGTCCTTCATCGCTTCCGTCTCATAGGCGTTGAGGCGGCAGCCGAGGGTGGAGAAGACCGGCGCGCTCATGCGTATTGGGTAAGGAAGGCGGGTGTGAGGATGCCGTCGAAGACATGCGCGGTGGGGCCGGTCATCCAGACCCCGTCTTCGCGCCAGTCGACCTCCAGCGTGCCGCCGTCGAGGTCGAGCGTCACCTTGCGCCCGGTCAGCCCGCGCCGATGGGCGGCGACGGCGGTGGCGCAGGCGCCGGAACCGCAGGCAAGGGTGATGCCGGCGCCGCGTTCCCAAACCCGCATGCGCAGGCGGTCGGTGCCGCTGACGCTCGCATATTCGACGTTGGTGGCCTTCGGGAAGAGCGGGTGATGCTCCATCGCCGCGCCGTCGGCGGTGAGGTTCACCGCTTCGGCATCGGCAACGAAGAAAACGCAATGCGGGTTGCCCATGCCGACGGCGGCGGGATCGCCTGCAATCGGCAAGTGCAGCAGATCGGCAGGTTCGGCGAGCGGCACCTCGGCCCAGTCGAGAAGCGGCGCGCCCATATTGACGCTGACAAGGCCGTCGGCGCGTCGGAGCGCAGTCAGGGTGCCGCGCTCGGTCGTGAAGGTCACGCGGTCGCGGCCGAGCCCGGCCATCACGTGATCGGCGACGCAGCGCGAGGCATTGCCGCAGGCCCCGGCGCGGCTGCCGTCGGAATTCCAGAAGTCGAGCGCGTAGTCCGCACCCTCCGCATCGCGAATCTCGGCCAGCTGGTCGAAACCGACGCCCCGGTGCCTGTCGCCGAGCGCAGCGGCCAGAGCCGACGTGGTCACGGGACTCCGCCCCCGTGAATCGATGATCACGAAGTCATTGCCCGCGCCGTGCATCTTCATGAACGGCAGGCCGGCGGAGGGTCGCGCGTCCTTCATGGCCCGCGATATACGCCTGGTCCGGGGATTTTGCCAGTGGCGCCTGCTTTTGCACTTGACCGCCCCGGATGGGGTTCATAAAGAGACGCCCTGTGATGGGCCGGTAGCTCAGTTGGTAGAGCAACTGACTTTTAATCAGTAGGTCTCGGGTTCGAGCCCCGACCGGCTCACCACTTATCATCGAAAACTCCGCCAGTTAGATGCGCGTTTTCCCGATTTGCGGGTCAGCGCCTGGCGGGTCTTCGACTCTATTTCCGGATTGGTTTTCCGCTGGAGTTGCCCGGTTCCCCGAAGCGGGGAAGGAGCGGGCGGGTCGTCTCCGGTTCATCGCTTTGGCGCGGCACCGGGTGCTCGGACGCGGCGGGATCCCAGCCGCGTCCGATGGTCTTGCCGACACGATCAGGCGAGATCGAACCGATCGGCGTTCATCACCTTCGCCCAGGCCGCCACGAAGTCATGCACGAACTTCTTCTGCGAGTCGTCCTGGGCATAGACCTCCGCGAGCGCCCGAAGCTGGGAGTTCGATCCGAAGACCAGATCGACACGGGTCCCGGTCCACTTCAGCTGTCCGCTCTTGCGGTCGCGGCCCTCGAAGACACCGTCCGCGTCTGCGGCGGGCTTCCACTCCGTGCCGATGTCGAGCAGGTTCTTGAAGAAGTCGGTGGTCAGCGCTTCGGGCCGATCGGTGAAGATGCCATGTTTCGACTGGTCGAAATTGGCATTCAGCGCACGCATCCCGCCGACGAGCACCGTCATCTCGGGCGCGGTCAGCGTCAGCAGTTGCGCCTTGTCGACCAGAAGCTCCTCGGCCGAGACCGAATACTTGCCCTTGGAGTAGTTGCGGAACCCGTCGGCGATCGGTTCCAGCACCTCGAAGGCCTCGGTATCGGTCTGGTCCTGCGAGGCATCGGTGCGGCCCGGCGCGAAGGGCACCTCCACATCGTGCCCGGCTGCCTTCGCCGCCTTCTCAACGGCGGCACAGCCGCCGAGGACGATCAGGTCGGCCAGCGACGCCTTCTTGCCGCCCGTCTGGGCGCCGTTGAACGCCGTCTGGATGGCTTCAAGCTTCGAAAGCGCCTTCGCCAGCTGGGCGGGCTGGTTCACTTCCCAGTCCTTCTGTGGTGCAAGACGGACACGCGCGCCGTTCGCGCCGCCGCGCTTGTCGGAGCCGCGGAAGGTCGAGGCCGACGCCCAGGCGGTCAAAACCAGTTCCGGAATTGACAGGCCGGTGGCGAGGATCTTGGCCTTCAGGTCGGCGATGTCCTTCGCATCGACCAGCGGGTGATCTGCCGCGGGAATGGGATCTTGCCAGATCAGGTCCTCCGCCGGGACTTCCGCGCCGAGATAGCGGGATTTCGGCCCCATATCGCGGTGCGTGAGCTTGAACCACGCGCGGGCGAAGGCGTCGGCGAATTCGTCCGGATTGGCGTGGAAGTGGCGCGAGATCTTTTCGTAGGCCGGGTCCATGCGCATCGCCATGTCGGCGGTGGACATCATGATCGGGACCTTCTTGGACGGATCCTCCGGATCCGGCGCCATGTCCTCTTCCCTCAGGTTCTTCGGCGTCCATTGCCACGCGCCTGCAGGGCTCTTCGTCAGCTCCCACTCGTAGCCGAAGAGAACGTCGAAATAGCCCATGTCCCACTTGATCGGGTTCGGGGTCCATGCGCCTTCGAGGCCGCTGGTGATCGTGTCGCGGCCCTTGCCGCTCTTGTAGGTGCTGAGCCAGCCGAAGCCCTGCGCCTCGATCGGCGCGGCTTCGGGCTCGGGGCCGACATGGGCGGCATCGCCCGCGCCATGGGTCTTGCCGAAGGTATGGCCGCCGGCGGTCAGCGCCACGGTCTCGTAGTCATTCATAGCCATACGCGCAAAGGTTTCACGGATATCTCGGCCCGACTTGACCGGATCGGGTTCGCCGTTCGGACCTTCGGGGTTCACGTAGATCAGGCCCATCTGCACGGCCGCGAGCGGGTCTTCAAGGTCCCGGTCGCCGCTGTAGCGCTTGTCGCCCAGCCACTCGGATTCAGCGCCCCAATAGATGTCTTCCTCGGGCTCCCAGATATCCTCGCGCCCGCCGCCGAAGCCGAAGGTCTTGCCGCCCATCGATTCGATGGCGCAATTGCCGGCTAGGATCATCAGGTCGGCCCAGGAGATCTTGTTGCCGTATTTCTGCTTGATCGGCCACAGTAGCCGCCGCGCCTTGTCGAGGTTGCCGTTATCCGGCCAGCTGTTGAGCGGTGCGAACCGCTGCGAGCCCGAGCCGGCGCCGCCGCGCCCGTCGCCTGTGCGGTAGGTGCCCGCACTGTGCCAGGCCATCCGGATGAAGAGGCCGCCGTAATGACCATAGTCGGCCGGCCACCAGTCCTGCGAGTCGGTCATGAGCGCGTAGAGGTCGTTCTTCAGGGCCTGAAGGTCCAGCTTCTTGAATTCCTCGGCGTAGTTGAACGCCTTGCCCATCGGGTCCGACAGGGCGGAGTTCTGGTGGAGAATGCGGAGATTCAACTGGTTCGGCCACCAGTCGCGGTTTGACCTGGCTCCGAAGGTCGCATGCGCTACAGGGCACTTCCCTGCATTCGGGGCATCATTTCCGTCCATTTTTCTCTCCCATCATGGATGTGTTGATCTGACCGCGAGATCCCAGTTGCACGGCGTCGCCAAGATTTCATTGACCGGGCTCAACGCCGGGCGTGGTGAATCGAGGCCGTGCGACACTGATGAGCCCGCAGGACGTCGCGCGGACCTTACCAAAGCCCCTCCATTAGATTAAGTCGTATTTACTGATCTCGATGATAAGGCAGGCTTATGGCCAATCTCACGTTGAAGCAGCTCCGCTATTTCGAGGCACTGGCGCGCAATGGCCATTTCGGGCGTGCGGCCGATACCTGCGCGATCTCTCAGCCTGCAATGTCGATGCAGATCAAGGAACTGGAAGAATCACTGGGCGCCGAGCTTTTCGAACGCGGCGCACGCCAGGTGCGCCTGACCAATCTGGGAGAGGAGTTCTCCTCTCGCGTGCGCAACATCCTGAGATCGGTGGACGAGTTGGAAGACCTGGCGCGCGCCTCGCGGGAACGGTTGGTGGGACGGTTGCGCCTCGGCGTGATACCGACCGTCGCGCCGTATCTGCTTCCCTCGATCATGAGCAATCTCACGCGCCTGAGTCCGGGCCTTGATATCCAGGTCCGCGAAACCCTGACGCAAAAGCTGATCCAGGAACTGGCCGAAGGTCGCCTCGACACGGCCATCGTCGCCCTGCCGGTGTCCGAGCCGTCCTTGCGGGAAGTCGCGCTCTTTTCGGAAGATTTCGTGCTGGTGCGCCCGGCAGAAGATGAAGGAAAGCCGGTGCCCAATCGTGAAATGCTTCGCGAAATGCGGTTGCTGCTTCTGGAAGAGGGGCATTGCTTCCGGGACCAGGCGATTTCGTTCTGCAACCTGCATTCCGCCGCGCCACGCGAATTGCTGGATGGAAGCTCCCTTTCCACGCTGGTCCAACTGGTCAGCGCTGGCATCGGGGTCACTTTGATCCCGGAGATGGCCGTCGCGGTAGAGGCGCGCTCCGCGTCCGTTTCGGTCGCCCGCTTCAACAAGCCCCGGCCGTCCCGAACAATCGGAATGGTCTGGCGCAAGACAAGCCCCCTGGCCGAACAGCTGATGCAGATTTCCGACGTGGTTCGGCAGTCTGCCGACTCGCTCGGCGAAAGCCACAGTCAACCTTCGCTGCCCACCTGATCGAGGCGTGGGACCGGCGAGCCGATCCTGCCACCAAAGCAGGTATTTCCCGCGTCGGCAGCGAGCGTTAACGTCGTAGGGGCCGAGCGTGCGAGATCGGCCCACATGTCCCGGGGGGAGCATGGACAAAGCGGCAGATGCCGGAGCCGCCGAGCGGTCGGTCAGGCCGATCGCGATGCTCATGGCCGGGACCAAGGCCGGGCTGGTCGGGCACGAACACCTGGTCGAGCGTCTTCTCATCGCGCTTCTGTCCGGAGGTCATGTCCTGATCGAAGGCCCGCCCGGTCTGGCCAAGACGCGCGCGGTAAAACGCCTTGCCGACGGTCTCGCCGGCAGTTTCGCGCGCATTCAGTGCACGCCCGACCTGATGCCCGCCGACATCACGGGGACGCAGGTCTTCCGCAAGGATTCGGAACGCCTCGACTTCGTCCCAGGGCCGGTCTTCCATTCCCTCGTCCTTGTCGACGAGATCAACCGCGCGCCGCCGAAGGTGCAGTCGGCGCTTCTCGAAGCGATGGCGGAGGGTCAGATCACGGTGGGTGGGGCGACACATGCCTTGCCGAAGCCCTTCATGGTCGTGGCGACACAGAATTCAATCGAGCATGAAGGGACGTTTCCGCTGCCCGAGGCGCAGCTCGACCGCTTCCAGATTCATGTGGATCTGGACTTCCCGGATGCGGAAGCGGAGCTGTCGATTTTGAACATGGTCGAACGGGAACTGACGACGGCGCAGGAGGATCCGGGCGCCCCGCTCTCGGCGCAGGAGGTGCTCGCGGCACAGGCGCAGGCGGCGCAGGTGCATCTCGCCCCGGCGCTGAAGGATTACATCGTCCGCATTGTGATGGCGACGCGCGGGTCGGACGAATTTCCCGAGGTGCGCGAAGCGATCGAGCATCCGGTATCGCCGCGCGGAACTTTGGCGCTGGCGGCTGCGGTGCGGGCACGTGCCTATCTGATGGGCCGCGACTACGGCCTGCCGGAAGATGCGACGCTGCTGGCGCGCGACACGCTTTCCCATCGTCTCATTCCGACCTGGCGCGCGCTGGCCGAGGGCGACACGGCGCGCGCCATCGTCGGCCGCATACTGGAACGGGTCCGGCCCTATTGAGGGTCGCCCAGTCAAGGGGAGGCCGGCATCGCGACTCATCTGACCGCCGACAGTCTTCTGGGCCTGAGGGCCCGCGCGCTTCGTCTTCCGCCGTTTCTGGCCGAGACGACGGTGCGTCCGGGTGCGTTCGCGGCGCGGCGGCGGGGCAGCGGCCTCGACATTCGCGAGATCCGGCCGTTCTCGGACGGTGACGATTTCCGTCATATCGACCCGGCGGCGACGGCACGGACGGGTCAAGTGCATGTCCGCGCCTTCCATGAAGAACGCGACAGGACGGTCATCCTGGTGGCGGATTTCCGGCATCCGATGCTGTGGGGGACCCGGATGCGCCTGAGGTCGGTCGCGGCTGCGGAAGCGCTCGCGCTCGTTGGCTGGCAGGTCGTCGAGAACGGCGGCAGCGTCGGTCTCATCGCGCTGACGGATGGCGAGGCGGTCGTGGAACGGCCGCGCGCCCGAAGCCGGGCCATGGCCCGGGTCGCGGGTGCGCTCGTCCAAGCCCATGAGCGCGCGGAGGCGCTTGCCCGCCGGGAGCGCCCCGTTGTCGATCTTGCCACCGGCCTTGACCGGGCCGCGCGTGGCGCGCCGAGGGGCGCGACGCTGGTTCTGGCCTCGGGTCTCGACGCGCCCGGCGCTGGGTTCGAGGCCGTGGTCGGCGGGCTCCTGCGACGAGTGCGCCTTTCGATCCTGATCATGCGCGACGGGTTCGAGCGCGACCCGCCGCGGATATCGCTGCCCTTTTTCACCGCGGATGGTGCCCGGCAAATGGCGGCATTTTCGGGCTCTGCGCCGATGCGGGACGACCGTCTGCGCGCGCTCCGCGAGGTGGGGGTGCCAGTGCGGATCGTCGACACCGATGCCGCAAGGATGATGGAGGTTTCCGATGGACCCCCACCCTGATCTGGCCGAAACGCTCCGGCCAGTCCGCATTCCGGCTGAATATCTTGCGACCGGACCCGGCGATGCGCTTGCGGCGTTCGGGCTCGGGCTTCTGTGCGCCGCCTGTCTCTGGCTTGTCATCCGGCCCGTCTTGCGCCGACGGGCCGCCCCGGCTGAGGTCGTGGCCGATCAGTTGGCAGAATGGTGCGATCTGCCCGGGCAGGACCGTCTCCTGCGCCAGCTCGCGCTCCTGCGGCGCTTTGGCGGCGAGATAACGCAAGATCTGCGGGATGCCGCCTACCGACCCGGCCGCGCCGTTGATCACGAGGCGATCGACCGGACCATCGCACGGCTCGCAAAGACACGGCGGGGCTGAGATGTGGAGCTTTGCCGCGCCTTTCGGGTTTCTGCTTCTGCCCTTGCCGGTGCTGGCAAGCCGGGCCATTCGCGCGCAGGCGTCTCGTGCAGCCGCGCTCTTCGTTCCGGAGCCCGTCGCTGAGGGCGCGCGGACCCTTGGCCCGGACCGCAGCGGCAGCGGGGTCGACCGCCTGCTGTCATGGCTTCTCTGGCTCTGCCTCGTCACCGCCCTTGCCGGGCCACGCAGCATCCTGCCGACCGATGCCATCGAATCCTCCGGGCGCGACATCGTCCTCGCCCTCGATCTTTCGGGCAGCATGGAGAAGGAGGATTTCTCGCTGGACGGCATCGCGCTGACCCGGCTCGCGGCGGTCAAGCGCGTTGCCAGCCAGTTCGTGGCAGGACGGAGCGGCGACCGGATCGGCCTCGTGGTGTTCGGCGACGAGGCCTATTTCGCCCAGCCGTTGACCTTCGACGTGGCTGCCGTTGCGCGCGCGATCGACGAGGCGGTGATCGGCATCTCGGGCCGATC
>JBNKFC010000246.1:0-5654 GCA_050289105.1 Paracoccaceae bacterium
CTCAGACGCAATCGCCACCGAGGATATTCTTTGTCGCTCATGTGGAAACCTGGGCGGGTGTGTCGCGAAAATCTCCTGACAGCCGCAGATTTCACGCTATAGAGGAAGGGATTGAAAAAACCCTTTGCGTCAAGCGCTTCAGGCAGAGCCCTCGGATGTCCCGTATGACCGTTCAGAGCCAGGCCGACAGACCGGCGGGCGTCGTGCGCGTTGCCGATTCCGCTGGTTCCGGCACGGCGCCGACCCTCAGCATCGTCGTCGCAGCCTATAACGAGGAGGACGTTCTAGACCTCTTCTTCGCGCGGCTCGAAGAGGTGCTGGCCTCTCTGGGCGAGAGCTACGAGATCGTCTGCGTCAACGACGGCAGCCGCGACCGCACGGCCGAGATCCTGGCCGCCGCGCGGCAGCGGGATCCGCGCATCCGGGTCATCAACCTCGCGCGGAACTTCGGCAAGGAACTGGCGATGACGGCCGGCCTCGACCACACGCGCGGACGCGCCGTCGTGCCTCTCGACGCCGACCTCCAGGACCCGCCGGAACTGATCGCGGAATTCCTCCGGCTCTGGCGCGAGGGCTACGACGTCGTCTACGCGGTCCGCAACGCGCGCGACACCGACAGCTGGATGAAGCGCACGACGGCAGCTGCCTTCTACGCGATGCTGAACCGCGTCTCGAACGTCGAGATCCCGAAGAACGCCGGCGATTTCCGCCTGATGGACCGGCGCGTGGTCGACGCGCTGAAGGGCCTGCGCGAACGCAACCGCTTCATGAAGGGGCTGTTTTCCTGGGTCGGCTTCCGCCAGACCAGCGTCGAATATGCCCGCCCGCTCAGGGCTGCCGGCAAGACCAAGTTCAACTACTGGAAACTGTGGAACTTCGCGCTCGACGGGATCACCGGCTATTCGACGGTGCCGCTTCGGGTCGCGACCTATTTCGGGCTCGCCTTCGCGGTGCTTGCAATGATCTACGGGGTCTATCTGCTCGTCAGGACGATGCTCTTCGGCGCCGATGTGCCGGGCTATGCCTCGACCATGGTGGCGGTGATCTTCATGGGGGGCATGCAGCTTCTGGTGCTCGGGATCATCGGCGAATATCTCGGGCGGCTTTACAGCGAAAGCAAGCAGCGCCCGCTCTATATCATCGACAGCGCACTGGGGTTCGACGATGACGCCGGGGAGTGAGGCGCCGGACGGCAGCCGGGCCAGACTTTTGCGGGGACCAGGCGACGCCTGGGCCCTCGGCTTGGCTGCGGCCCTTTTCGTCCTGACCACGGCCTACGGGGTCGTGCATGACGGGTTTCACTCCGACGACTGGCGGCACGTCGCCGGCGTCTCGCCACTTTGGACCGCGGTCGAGGGGCGCTGGTTCCTCGAAGTGATCTTCCGCGATCTGCTGGGAGAGCGCTTTCTGCTACCGATCCAGCTCGTGCTGGCCTTTCCCTGCCTCTACTGGGTGGCGCAGGTTCTCGCCTGTCACGCAGCGCCCGACGGCTGGCGACCGGCGGCGACGCTGGCGATCTTCGCGGTGGCGGTGAACCACATCTTCCTTGCCGATGCCCTGAGCTTCGCGAGCAATGTCTTCGCCTATCCCCTGGCCCTCGCCCTTTCGGTCGGCGCCTTCGAACTGATCGCCCGCATCGAAGAGCGCGCGCGCGTCCTGCAGGCAGCGGCGATCCTGGTGGCGGCGCAGCTTCTGGCGCTTAGCCTCGCCATCTACCAGACCTTCGCGGTCGCAGGTTTGATCGTTCCGGTCCTTGCCCTTCTGGGGATCGAGCGGGTTCGGTTTGCCAGCGCGGTTCGGCTGGCCGTCCTTGGTGCCATCGCCTCGGTTCTGGCGATCGCGCTCTATCTTGGCGAGTGGCGGCTTTATGCGGCGCTGAAAGGCGTTGCCATCGTCTCGGAGCGTTTCAGCGGAACCGATGCGGCGGGCTTTGCCGACAAGATCGGCGCGCTTCCGGCGCTGATGCGGAGCCTGCATACCGGAACGCTCATGCTGTTGCCGTTCGTTCTGCGCGCGACGATGGGGCTCTTTTCGCTCGCGGCGCTGGGACTTCTGGCACTGGCCGGACTTAAGGCGCTGACGGGACGCGGCGGTGCCGGGGAACGGTTTCTGTCCGTGCTGCGGCTCGCGCTCGGCGCGGGGCTCGCGCTCTTCCTCTTCCCGGTGCTCTTCTGGCTTGGATACGAGGGGGACGCCCCGCCCGCCCGCGCCTTCGGTTATATCGGCTTCTGGATCGCGGCGATCTTCGTGCTAGGCCTCGCGCTTCACGCGCCGCAGCCGAAGGCCGGACGCCTGTTCCCTGCCGGCCTTGCGGTGATGGCGGTCGTCGGGGCGGTCTATGCCCTCACCGCAAGCGCGTTCTGGTCCGACAGCGCCCGCGTCGGCGCCCGCGATCAGGAGTTGGCCCGCGCCATCGATGCCCGGCTTTCCGCCCTGCCCGGCTATGCCGGGCCACCGTTCCGCCTCGTCGGCGGTGTCGACTATCCGGAACTATCGTGGGGCAGCCTTTCGGGCTGGTCGACCTTCCACGCCGGCAATCCGCGCCTTGGCATCTTCAAGGAGATGTACGGCCGGGCGGAGGACACCGCCTCGCTTCCCGTGAGCCCGCGCGCTTGCTCGGCCTTCCCCGCCGCCGATGCCGCCTTCATCCATGAGGGGACGGCCTATCTCTGCCTCGAACCGTTCCGGCCCTTCACCGAAGAGATCGCCTGCGCCCCCCTCGCGGCGGATGGCGCGGGGACGTTCTGCCTTGGCCCGCATGTCTTCGCCCATGTCGGCGAGACCTGCCTCGGCACCGGCCCCGACGATCCCGAACTGCGCGTCGCCTTCCACTACGAGGGACGGAGCTTCGCGCCGGAACGGTCGTTCACGGTGGCGAGCTTCGCGATTCCGTTGGACGGGATGTGCTACACGGTTGCCTTGGCGCCGGGCCAGAAGCGTTTGCAGTCGGTCAGCGTCCGGTTGATCGGCCGCGATGGCGCGCCGGAATGGGACGAAGAGATCGGGCTCGATACCCTGCGCCCCCTGAGTGCGCGCTAGGCCGGCCGCATCGCCTCCACCGGCAACCGGATCGGGAACCGGTCGCGGATCGCGCGGTCGATACCGGGCGGGATCGCCTCGACGAAATGCGTCGCCAGAAGTTCCGCCGCGCGGGCGCGGGCGCGCTCCTCCATCGTCGTCGCTCCTTCTGCGGTCCAGACCGCGACCGAGGATCGGTCGGCGACGGCCGGATAGACGTATTCCGTCTCCATGCTCTTCAGCGTGTCGGCGGCACCGAGATAGTGGCCTTCGCCCCGGACAGCTGCCTTGATCGCCTCGACGCTCAACGTCTCGTCCGTCACCTCGATCCCGCGCACCACACGCTGGGCCATGCCGAGCATGTCGTTGTCGATCACCAGGGCTTCGTAGGAGACGCCCATCAGGCTCGCCATCATCCCGGCGGATTCCAGAACCCGGTTGGCGCCGGCAAGACCCGCCACGACCGACGCGATGCCCTTCTCATACCCCATCTGCGCGTCCGGCATCTTGGCGTCGGACATCGAAGCGGCGACCGTCGTCGGCACGTCGTAGAAGCGCCCGATCTGGGCAATGGCCGCCATCGAGACCGCGACCTCGGCCGAGCCCCCAGCGAAAGCGCCGGTCCTGAGGTCCACCGCGAAGGGCCAGGCGGCGAAGGACATCGGGCAGCCCGGATTGACCATGTTGACGACGCAGAGGCAGGCCAGCGCTTCCGCCGTCACCTGCACCAGCGACCCCGCAAGGTAGGAGGGGGACGTCGCCCCAGATTGCGGCGCGATGGCGATGTCGTTGACCAGCCCAAGACGACTCGTCGCGACCAGCACGTCGAGGTTCTCCTGCGCGAAGCGAAGGGGCGAGACGATGGGGCAGCCGCCGAAGGAGACGAATGGGCGGTCGCGGAACGCCTTCTCCGAGCCGGCCACCATCGCGTAAAGCTCCATCGCGGCGGGGATCGACCTGACCGTGTTGAACGTATGCTCGACCGGCTTCTTTGTTCCTGCAAGAACGGCGTATACAACATTGATATCGTGCTCAAAAAGATCTTTGATTTCGGTCGGCACGACCATTTGGCCATATTGGTGGATATTCGGCAGCGCGTCCGCCACCCGCGCCGTGTCGTAGACGTCGCGCAGCGTCGAGGGGCGGTAGCTGCGCGTCTCGAAATCGAGGACCGAGACCGCCTCGCCGCTCGTCGCATAGCTGACCCGATTGCCACCGACATGGATATCGGCATGGGCCGGATCGCGGCTGTGGATCACGTATTCACGGGCCGCCACCGTCAGGAGATCTTCGACGAGCGCGGGCGGAAAGGTCAGGCGCCCGCTGGCGCTGAGCCGACAGCCCCGTTCGGTAGCGATCCCGATCACCTCGTCGGTCGCCTGCCCGATCCCGACATCCGCCAGAATCTCAAGTGCCGCGTGGTGGATACGGGTGATGTCGGTTTCCGACAGCGGGCTATAGTGCCCGCCCTCGATGCCGGCCCAGACCGCCTTGCGGTCCTCCTCCGGGGCCGCCTCACGCAGGGCAAGCCGCGCGGCCCGACCACCAGAACGCGAGCGGCGCGGAACGTCGTCGGTCATCGCACTGCCCCTCAGAAATCCGCAGGCGGAGTCAGTGTCCGGCGCAGATTGCGGAAGAACGGCCGCTCCACGATCCGCGCCCGGGCCATGCGCCTTTGCCAGATCAACTCGCGTTGCAGGTAGATCTCGACCCAGAGGTTGTCCCCCGCCACGCAATGAGGCGCGTCGAGCCAGGCATAGGCGACATTACGCTTCGCGGTCGGCGACCAGAGGGCGGAGGTGACGAAGCCCACCTCCTTCTTCTTGCGATGATAGACCAGCGCGTGATGTGCTGGCTTGTCGCGGTCGATGTCGATCGCCACGAGCTTGCGCTTCGGCCGCTCCTGCGACAGGCGCAGAAGAGCGCGGCGGCCGTTGAAATGCGGCTTGTCGAGCGCCACCAGCCAGTCGAGGCCAAGCTCATAGGGATTGCGCGCCCGGCCAGGGCGCAGATGAGTCTGAGACGAGACGAAATCGACACGCGGCAACAGAAACCCCGATTCGATACGCGCCATCTCCACGGCCTCGTAGCCGATGACCCTGATCCCGCGCAGATGGCCTGCCTCCATCATGTGGTCCCAGATCGTCAGCGCGTCCTCCGGCGCCATCCAAAGCTCATAGCCGAGATCGCCGGTGAAGCCGGTACGGGAGACGGTAAGCGGCTTAGCTTTGACCTTGAACTCCCTGATATCGAACGGCTTCATGGATTCAACGTCGGACAGCCCCATATCCTTCAGGACGGTGCAGGAAGTCGGCCCCTGCAAGGCGAGGCCGGCGATCCCATGGCTCACATCCTCCACCGTGACGTCGAAACCCCAGGCGATGTCATCGAGCCAAGCGAGCTGCGGCTCCTGGCAGCAGAGGCGGAACTCCGTCTCGGAGAACCGGAACACCGTGCCGTCGTCGACGACATTGCCGTCCTGATCGCACCAGATGACATAGGCCACGCGGCCGGGCTTCAGCTTGCGTATGTCGCGGGGGACGAGGCGGTTGACGACCGCCTCGGCGTCGGGCCCCGAAATCCGGTACTTGTTCATCGGCGAGATGTCGAAGACCGTCGCCTGATTGCGGATGGCG
>JBNKFC010000247.1:0-2054 GCA_050289105.1 Paracoccaceae bacterium
GACGTCGATTTCTTTCGGGCGGAAGGTCAGCACAAGCTGGCGCAGCACCTGAGTTGCAAGCGGCACCAGTTCCATCCGCGCCGCAGATGTGCCGGTTTTCGCCCTCAGATCGTTCATGTCGCTTTCGCCGATCCAGTGCAGCGTCTGCAAGAGCGCCTGCGGTTTCATCCGGTATTCGTGCAGAACCGTCATCGGATAGGCCCGGTGCTCCATGTCTAGCCTTGCGATCGCCCGCCATGACCCGCCGACCAGATAGATGCGTTCGTGTCCCGTGCCGATTTCGGCCGCGAGTTTCTCCACCGTTTCCTTGATATAGGCCTGTAGGCCCTTCTTACCGCCCTTGATCTGTTGCAGCCGGAAGGGGCCGAGGGGCGAGGTGACGCGGCGGCCGACCTTGCCGCCGGAAACCTCCGCCAGTTCCATCGAGTTGCCGCCGATATCGCAGACTATGCCTTCAGCCTCGGGCCAGCCGAGCAGAACGCCCTGCGCCGACAGCCGCGCTTCTTCCAGCCCGTCGATAACCCAGAGCTTCAGCCCGGTCTCGCGCTCCACCTCGGCCTGAAATTCCGATCCGTCCTCGGCTTCGCGCACTGCCGCCGTGGCGACGCAGGACAGGGACGGCAGGTCCATGCCCTTCGCAAGCGCCGCGAAACGCTTCAACGCCGCAAGCGCCCTTGCGCGGCCGGTCGGGTTCAGCCGTCCGGTTTCGGCCAGCCCCTGACCGAGGCCCGCCATGATCTTTTCGTTGTAGAAATAGGCCGGGCTGCGGGCCGCACCGTCGAAAACAACGAGACGGACGGAGTTTGAGCCGACATCGACCACGCCGACCCGTTCCAGCGCGCGGGCGGAGGGGTCGTCGAACAACGGTTTGCCGAAGGGGCCTGAATCCTCGGCGAGCGACCGGGCCTTGGCGACCTTTTCCTTCTTCTTCTCGCGGCTCGTCGGTTGTTTCTTGGCGGTGCTGGCAGGCATCCGGAGATCCTCAATCGGCATGGGCGAGTTTCGGCACGTCCTTCGCCCCCGCCGAGCCGCGGCCCGATAGCGAGGGGTTTTCCATGAAGAACCGGTGGCAGTTGAAGAGATCATCGCGCCCTTCAGGCAGGTCGCGGATATAGCGCCCGTCGGGCTGCAGGACCCAGCTTTGCGCCTCATCCGCAAGGTTTGCCGCCATGATCTGGCTGACGATCTGCGCCTTCACGGTGGGGTTCGTCGCTTCGACCAGCGTTTCGACCCGGCGGTTGAGGTTGCGGCCCATCCAGTCGGCAGAGGAAAAGAAGACGCGGGCGTGTTTCGAGGGCAGGCCATGGCCGTTGCCGAAACAGACGATCCGGCTGTGTTCAAGGAACCGGCCGACGATGGATTTGACGCGGATATTCTCGGATAGCCCCTTGATGCCGGGCCGCACGCCGCAAATACCGCGCACCACAAGTTCGATCTTCACACCGGCTTGAGAGGCGGCATAGAGCGCGTCGACCATGTCGGATTCGATGAGCGAATTCATCTTGGCCCAGATCGCCGCCGGCTTCCCCTGACGGGCATGCTCTGCCTCCGCCGCGATCATCTCCAGAAGCCGTGGCTTCAGGCTGATCGGCGAGATCGCGATATTCTCCAGCCCCTCGGGTTGCACATAACCGGAGAGGTAATTGAAGACCTTGGTCGCATCGCGGCCAAGGGAGGTATCACAGGTGAAGAAACTGAGGTCGGTATAGATGCGTGCGGTGATCGGGTGATAGTTGCCGGTGCCGTAGTGGGTATAGGTCACGAGGTTCTCGCCCTCGCGCCGCACCACGGTCGAGATCTTGGCATGGGTCTTGTAGTTGATGAAGCCATAGACGACATGGGCGCCCGCGCGTTCCAGCCGCCGCGACTGGCGGATATTGGCGGCCTCATCGAACCGCGCCTTCAGTTCCACGAGCGCGGTGACGGATTTCCCGGCCTCCGCCGCCTCGCAGAGCGCCGAGACGATGGGGCTGTCCTGTGATGTCCGGTAGAGCGTCTGCTTGATCGCCAGCACATTCGGGTCCGCCGCCGCCTGAGAGAGGAAGCGGATGACC
>JBNKFC010000248.1:0-1612 GCA_050289105.1 Paracoccaceae bacterium
GGTGCGCGCCGAGGCGCTGAAGCGCGGGCTGATCCTTCTGACCTGCGGCGTCCATGGCAACGTGATCCGCTTCCTGTCGCCGATCACGATTCAGGATGAGGTCTTCACCGAGGCGCTTGGCAAGCTCGAAGACGCGATCCGCGCTGCCCGATAATCCCGTCTGCTGACGATTCGTGAAACGGCCGCCCTCGCGCGGCCGTTTTGCATTCCCCCTGTTCAGACAGAAAGTGCTGCCATCCATTCACTTTCTGTCTGAAAATACTCCTCCGGAAGCAGATCTTCTTCCCTGACTCGCCACGAGAACAAAACATGAATATACTGGCTCGGCTGTCTGGGTCGCCACATGTTCATCGAGCTTTCCGCCACATCGAATTTCACCTTCCTCACCGGGGCCTCGCATCCCGAGGAGTTGATGGAAGGGGTGGCGGAGCTTGGTCAGACGGCGCTCGCCATTGCAGATATGAATTCGGTGGCTGGGATCGTCCGGGCGCATGTTCAGGCGCGCGAGATCCGACGGAAGACGGACACAGCCCCGCGCCTTGTCCCCGCAGCGCTGATCCGGCTCATGGACGGGTTCACGGTCACCGCGCTGCCGCAGGACCGTGCCGGATGGGGGCGGCTCTGCCGGTTGATCTCGGCGGGGCGTCTTCAGGCGCCGAAAGGCGACTGCCATCTGGAATTCGATGACCTGCTCGAATGGGGCACGGGGATGGACCTGCTCCTTCATCCGCCACCTGAAGGGGTGACACAGGCAACCGCGCCGGGGCGCGGCGCGGGCGAATGGGTGACACAGGTATGGCGGCTGGCGCGCCGCCTTGGCCGGGATCATCTCTCGCTGATGATGGCGCCTTGTTATGACGGTGGCGATTCTGCCCGGTTCGACCGATCGACGGCGCTGGCCGAGCGGCTCGGCCTGCCGACCATCGCCTCGGCCCGGCCGATCATGCACCGCGCCGCCCGCCGCCCTCTGGCCGATGTGCTGACCGCGATTCGCAGCGGGGTGCGGGTCGATGATCTTGGCCGGGGGTCGCTTGTTCATGCCGAACAGCGCCTAAGATCCGAAGCCGAGATGTTGAAAATCTTCAGGGGCCACGAGGCGGCTGTCCATCGAACGGGCGAGATCGCCCGCCGTCTGACCTTCTCGCTTGATGAACTGCGCTACGAATACCCGTCGGAAATTTCTGCAGGAGAGGAGCCTTCGGCGCGCCTTGCCCGTCTGACAGGGGAGGGCCTGAACTGGCGTTATCCGCAGGGCGTGCCGGACAAGGTCCGCAAGATGGCCGCTCACGAGCTCGCGCTTATCGCCAGGCTGAAATACGAACCCTATTTCCTCACGGTCCGCGATGTCGTGGCCTTCGCCCGCACCCGCGGCATCCTCTGCCAAGGGCGTGGGTCTGCCGCCAATTCCGTGGTCTGCTACGCGCTCGGCGTCACCTCGGTCAGCCCCGAAGTGGGCACCATGGTCTTTGAGCGCTTCGTCAGCGAGGCGCGCGACGAGCCCCCCGATATCGACGTCGATTTCGAACATGAGCGGCGTGAGGAGGTGATCCAGCATATCTACGAAAAATATGGCCGCCACCGAGCGGGGCTTTGCGCCACGGTGATCCACTAC
>JBNKFC010000249.1:0-7204 GCA_050289105.1 Paracoccaceae bacterium
ACTGGCAGTTCCTCGGTCCGCAACCCGATCTGCCGAAAACCCGCTCGATGCTGATGCGCGCCTGTGACCTGCGCCTGCCGGCCAGGTTGGTTCAGGACGAACTTGACGTGATCGCCACCGCGCTTCTCGACGCGGCGGCGAAGGTCAACGCCGCGTAGGTTCTCAGAGTTTGGAAAGTTTCGACTGAAGATCGGCGAGCTGTTTCTTGATCGCGGCGATGTCGTCGTCGGCGGTCGCCTTGGTTTTCGTCTTCGGCGACTCCTCGTCATCCTCGCGCGCGGGGCCGGACGAGCCGGCGAACCCGCCCATGATCGACTTCAAGAACGCCTGCTGCTGACGCTGCATCGCCTCGAAGCCCGGCATGGAGGCCATCGGATTCGGGAAGGTGCTGAGGTTCTCCATCATCTTCGACTGGCCCTCGCGCAGCATCTCGAACGAGGCGGCGAGGAATTGCGGCACCACACTTTGGGCACTTGTCGTGTAGCTGCGGACGAGATCGGTCAGAACGTCCACCGGCAACACGCTTTCGCCCCGGCTTTCATGTTCGGCGATGATCTGCAGCAGGTATTGGCGCGTCAGGTCGTCGCCCGATTTCAGATCGACGATCTGAACCTCGCGCCCCTCGCGGATGAAAGCTGCGATGTCCTCGAGCGTCACATAGTCGCTCGTCTCGGTATTGTAGAGCCGGCGGCTCGCATAGCGCTTGATCAGCAGCGGCTTGGCATCCTCGGCCATCGCATTCTCCCCAGGCAGTCTTTTGGCATTGCGGCGAGATTACGCCTCAACGCAGAAAAGACAACAAAAAGAAAGGCGGGCACAAGGTGCCCGCCAGGTCGGCCTAGCCTACAGGGAGGAGTAAGGCTGGCTTAGATCACTTGACCGAGGCCGCGACTTTCTTCGCAGCCGAGGTCACGTCGGCCTGGGCCTTCTTGACCGCGGCGGTCGCGTCTTCCGACATGTCCTTGCCGGCGGCGAGCATCAGCTCGACGGTTTCCATCTGCGCCTTCTTCGCGACCTCGGCGAAGGCGGCGAGGTTCTCGGCGGCCATCTCGGCAGCGGCCGAAGCGAAATCGCTCAGCGCCTTGGAGTAGTCGGTCGGTTCGTCCTTGACCTTGGCGAGCGTGCCAACCTTGGCGATCGTGTCCTTGGTCCACTTCGAGGAGATCTCGTTCGACTTCTCGGCGGCTTCGAGAGCGACTTTCGTCATCTTCTCACCGAAAACGGCCGTGGTCTTGAACGATTCCTGGAACGCTTTCGCGTCGAAGGGAAGGTTGGCGGTCATGTCCTGCATGACTTTGGTGAAGTCCTGTGCCTTTTGCATGTCTGTATCTCCTGATTTTGGCGGGGAGCCTGATGTTCTCTGGACAGAGACATACATGCTGCGGCGCAGCATTTCAAGAGGGAATGCTGCGCCGCAGCAAAAAATCGCTTACCTAGGGGAAAGCGCCCGTCAACTTGCGGGAACCTCGGTCACGTAAGTGCCCGGCGCGGGGGCCAGTACCGGGTGGGCCTTGTCACCCGGCTTGCGCGCGGCGACCAACTTGCCCGAGCGCTCTTTCAGCCAGCTTTCCCACCGCGGCCACCAGCTTCCCTTGTGGAAGGTGGCCGAGGCGAACCAGTCGTCCGCCTCTCCCATTTCGGCGTCGTTGGTGTAGTGGCCGTACTTGTCCTTGCCCGGCGGGTTGACGATGCCGGCGATGTGACCGGACTGGGACACGATGAAGGTCTTGTCCTTCGATCCGTATTGCCGGATGCCGTTGAACGAGCCTTTCCAGGGCGCGATGTGGTCCGCCTCGCAGGCGACCGCGAAAAGCGGCACCTTCACGTCCTTCAGGCCGATCGTCTCACCGCAGATCTTGATCTTCCCGTCGGCAAGCTGGTTGTCCTGGCAAATCCAGCGCAGGTATTCGACAGCCATCCGCGCAGGCAGGTTGGTGCCATCGCCGTTCCAGAACAGCAGATCGAAGGCCGGAGGCGCCTCGCCCAGCATGTAGTTGCGGATTGCCGGGGCGTAGACGAGGTCATTCGAGCGCAGGAACGAGAATGTCCGCGCCATGAAATACTTGTCGAGGTAGCCGTCCTGTTTCACCTGCTCCTCGATTCCGTCGATGAAATCGTCGTCGAGGAACACCGACACCTCGCCCGGATCGGAGAAATCGGTGAGCGTCGTGAAGAAGGTGGCCGAATTCACCGACTTGTCGCCGCGCTTCTTCAGCACCGCCTGCGCCATCGTCAGCGTGGTGCCGGCGATGCAGTAGCCGACCGCGTTGACCTTGTCCTCGCCGGTGATCGACTTGACCTCGTTGATCGCGGTGATGAAGCCTTCCTCGACATACTGGTCGAGCCCGACATCGGCGTAGCTTTGATTCGGGTTCTTCCAGCTGACCACGAAGAGCGTATAGCCCTGATCGACGATCCACTTGATCAGGCTGTTCGCGGGCTTCAGGTCGAGGATATAGAACTTGTTGATCCAGGGCGGGAAGATGACGATCGGCGTTGCGTGGACCTTCTCGGTCGTCGGCGCGTACTGGATGAGTTCAATCATGCGGTTGCGGTAGACGACGGCCCCTTCGGTGGCGCCGATATTCTCGCCAAGCTTGAACGCATTCGGGTCGGCAAGCGTGACCAGAAGATCGCCGCGGTTGGCCTCGACGTCGCGCACCAGGTTCTCCAGGCCCTTGACCAGGCTCTCGCCTTCCGTCGCGACGGCCCGCTCAAGCGCGTCCGGGTTGGTGCCGAGGAAGTTCGTCGGTGCCACCATGTCCATGATCTGCCGGGCGAAATGCTCCACGCGCTTGCGCTCGTACGGTTCCAGGTCGTCGATATTCGACAGGGCCTGCTCCATCGCGGCCACGTTGCGGAAATACTGCTGCTTGACGAAATTGAAGTAGGGGTGGGTCTTCCACAAAGGATTGGAAAAGCGCCGGTCGGTCGGCGTGTCGTCCTCGGGCGCGGCGAACGTGCCGTTAGCAAGCGCCTGCTGGACGTCGAGATAGTGCTTGAGCGTCTTGCCCCAGAGGGCTGCCTGCTGCTCGATCAACTTGCCCGGATGCTCCATCGCCTCTTTCCAATAGGCGGTGAGCGCGTGCGCGAAGAGCCCGTGGCCGGGCGCCTCGACCGCCGGGTTCGGCGTGCGCTTGTTCGCCATCGCCTGGACAAGGCGCTGCGTCAGTGTTTCGATTTTTTCAATGTTCGCGTTAAGCTTGGCCAGATTTGCCGCAGTCTCGTCGGGATTTTCGGGGTTCTCCGTAAGTCTTGTTGTCATCTCAAATTTTCCCCCCTATCTTACTGCAGCGCAGCATTGACAGCATACCGCCGCGTGCATCGTGTGCAAAGGCACGTTTTTTCAGCTGTCATATAAGGGGTTGAGACACGCGATGAAGGGCATGGCCACCTACGACTTCATGGAAAGCATGCGCAACACCAACGAATGGTTGGGCGCATCTGCCAGAGCGTTTGCCTCTTATCCGGTCTTCGGCCTCGTGCCGCATCCGATGTTCAAGGTCATGTCCGCCTGGGGAAGGATCACCGAACGCAGCTTCGCCCGGATGGTGATCAAGCCCGACTGGGGCATCCGCACCATCGTCGGCTCGGACGACCGCGATCACCTCGTCAACGTGGAAACCGTCGTTTCCCGTCCCTTTGGCGATCTCATCCATTTCAACGTTCTCGGCCGCGAACCGATGGCTCGCCGGGTCCTTCTCGTGGCGCCGATGTCGGGACACTACTCCACCCTCGTCCGCTCCACGGTGATCAGCCTCCTGCCCGATTGCGACGTCTACGTGACCGACTGGCACAATGCCCGCGACATCCCGGTCAGCGCCGGCAAGTTCGACGTGGAGGACTACACGCTCTACCTCGTCGACTTCATGCGCCATCTCGGGCCCGAGACCAACGTTGTCGCGGTCTGCCAGCCCGCGCCATTGACGCTCGCCGCGACCGCCTATCTGGCCGAGGAAGACCCTTCGGCCCAGCCGCGCACACTTACCCTGATCGGCGGCCCGATCGATCCCGATGCCGCGCCGACCGAGGTCACCGATTTCGGACGGCGCCTGACGATGGGCCAGCTCGAACACCTCGCGATCCAGCGCGTCGGCTTCAAGTATGCCGGCGCCGGGCGCCTCGTCTATCCGGGCCTTCTTCAGCTTGCCTCCTTCATATCGATGAACCTCGACCGGCATTCCCAGGCTTTCAGCGACAAGATCCTCGCCGCCGCCAAGGGCGAGGACGGGGAGCGCGACGCCCATAACCGGTTCTACGACGAATACCTTTCGGTCATGGACATGACGGCCGAGTTCTACCTTTCGACCGTCGAGCGCGTGTTCAAGAACCGCGAAATTGCGACGAACACCTTCGAGGTGGCCGGCAAGCGCGTCGATATCGGCAAGATCACCGAAGTCGCGGTCAAGACCGTCGAGGGCACCGAGGACGACATCTCGGCCCCCGGCCAGTGCCTTGCCGCGCTCGCCCTCTGCACCGGCCTGCCGGACGAGAAGAAGGCGAGCCACCTGGAACCCGGCGCCGGCCATTACGGCATCTTCGCCGGCAAGTCCTGGCGCAAGAACATCCGGCCGCTGGTGCTCAATTTCATCGACCAGAATGCCAGTACTGCCGGGCCGAAGCGCACCGGCGCCAAGACCCGGATCCGCGCCGTCTGACCGGACTCAGAGCCCCTTGATCCAGCCGAGGATCGCGGCCGTCACCGGCGCGGTCATCGACGGGCTGAGGATATCGCCGGCGATGACGTGGGAATAGGGATCGTCGCCGGCACCGACGACCTGCGGCAACAATGTCGTTTGCCCGCCCCAGCCCTCCGCCACCTTCTTCGTCGCCTTGGGTGAGACAACCTGATCGGCCTCCGCGAAGAGAAAGAGCGCGGGGATCCGCACCCCTGAATAATCCGCCCGCGCCGCATGCTCCGCCAGCGCCGCCATCGGCAAGAGCGCCTCCGTCGGATAGCAGCTTGTCCAGAACCGCGCATGATCCTCGTTCACCGGCTCGAAGCACCGCCTCCGCCCCGCGACGGCGGGCGTCCAGACTCGCGCATATGGCCAGGTCAGGATCGCCGCGGCCGGCGCCTGGATGCCAAAATTCGGCGAGACGAAGATGATCCCGTCCATCTCGCGCGCCAGGTCCGGCTGCAAGGCCGCCTCCGCCGCAAGTGTCCCGCCGGTCGAGGTGGCGATCACCAGCACGCGCCGACCGATCCGCTTGCCGATCGCCAGCGCCTCGGCCACGTCGATCATCCAGTCATTGACGCTCGGCCCGGCGAACCGGTCGTCCGGAAGCCCGTGCCCCGCCAGCCGGGCAAAATAGAGGTTCGCCCCTAGCGCCGAAGCAACCTTGTCCGGCACCGGCCTGATCTCCTCGGACGTCGCCGAGAAACCGTGCAGATAGACCACGGCCCAGTCGGTTTGCGCCCCCGCCGACCCATCCCAGAGGATGCGCTTCTCCGCCCCCGGCGTGATCCCGCCCACAACCGCCTCGCGGTCGCGAAGATAGGCATCGAGGTCTTCCGGCAGCCGCTCCGCATCGAAGGCCGGCACGAGGTCCAGCGGCTCGCGCGGCGCGAGGGCGAAGACCGCCGCCACCACCGCGACCGCGGCCAAGGCCGCCACCGCGAGGCGCCGCCCCAGCTTACGCACCGCCCGTCCCGATCCGCTGCGAGACCTTCAGCACCGAAAGCTCGATCAGCTTCAGGCAGTCCGGCGTCGAGAAGCGGTGATCCGCACCCTTGACCACGGTCAGCCTCATGTCCGGCCCCTCGGCATGCTCGATCAACCGCACCGCGACCGACAGCGGCACATCTTTATCCGCCGTTCCCTGCAACATCCGCACTGGCATGGGCAGGGACAGGGGCGAACGCAGCACCAGCCGCTCGCGCCCGTCCTTGATCAGCCGACGGGTGATGATGTAGGGCTCGTCCGAATAGTCGGACGGCAAGGCCACCTGCCCCGCCTCCATCAAAGCGCGCCGCTGATCCACGGAAAACTCCGCCCACATCCCGTCCTCGGTGAAATCCGGCGCCGCCGCGATGGTGACGAGCCCCGCCACCTTTTCCGGATGCGCCCGCGCCATGAGAAGCGAGATCCAGCCGCCCATCGACGACCCCACCAGCACCTGTGGCCCCTCGGTCAGGCCCAAGATCGCCTCGCGCGCATCCTCGAACCAGTCGCCGATGGACCCGTCGAGAAAGTCCCCCGACGACGATCCATGCCCCGAATAGTCGAAGCGCAGGAATGCCCGACGCTCTCTCCGCGCCCAGGCTTCGAGCGCGAGCGCCTTGGTTCCCTCCTTGTCCGAGCGGAACCCGCCAAGGAACACGACCCCAGGCCCCGCGCCTTCGGTCCGGTCAAAGGCGATCCGCCGCCCGGCCGAGGTCTCCAGATACTCACTCATGCGCGCCTCTCCTTCTTCTGTTCTCAAATACCTCCGGGGGTCCGGGGGTGGAACCCCCGGCCGTTGACTTCCCGCGCGCGATCCACCAATAACGCTGCGACATAACCCGCAACCGGGCGTTCCGTGGGCGCCAAACTGACGAGGAGCATGGGCGATGACCCAGATTTCCCTGACATTCCCCGATGGAAACCAGCGCAACTTCGACAAAGGCGTGACTGCCGCCGACGTGGCCGCAGCCATTGCGCCGTCCCTCGGCAAGGCCGCCATCTCGGCCTCCGTGGACGGCAAGCATTACGACCTGCAATGGCCGATCGAGGCGGATGCGAAGATCGCCATCCACACGATGAAGGACGACGCGCAGGCGCTCGAACTTATCCGCCACGACTTCGCCCATGTCATGGCCCGCGCCGTGCAGAAGCTCTGGCCCGAGGTGAAGGTCACCATCGGCCCGGTGATCGAGAACGGCTGGTACTACGACCTCGACCGCGAGGAGCCCTTCACGCCCGAGGATCTCGAGGCGATCGAGAAGCGCATGCGCGAGATCATCGCCCGCCGCGACCCCGTCACCACCGGGGTCTGGGACCGCGACCGCGCGATCCGCTACTACGAGGCCAACAGCGAGCCCTACAAGGTCGAACTGGTCAACGCGATCCCCGAAGGCGAGGCGATCCGGATGTACTGGCACGGCCACTGGCAGGATCTCTGCCGCGGCCCGCATCTCGTCCATACCGGCCAGGTGCCGCCCGACGCCTTCAAGCTGATGAGCGTCGCGGGCGCCTACTGGCGCGGGGACTCGAACAACAAG
>JBNKFC010000250.1:0-9380 GCA_050289105.1 Paracoccaceae bacterium
CGACATTTCGGGCTATTCCCCCGAGGTGGGCGATGAACTGGGCGATGACCTTTACCTCAACCCCAACGGCTGCAACCGGCAGTTCATCCTGCTGACCACCGACCAGAAGAATTCGCCGCTTCTGAACGCCAAGTTTTCCACCTCGCGCGGGATCCTCACCCGGTTCATCGCGGAGAACGAGGCGCAGTTGTTCACGCTGACGGCGCGGGACGCGGTCGCGGGGGAGTTGGAGAATACGGTTTTCGACCTGACCTCTCCGGCGAAGCTTTTCGATATCCGCCGGGTGACGGTGGTGGCCGACACGACCGGGAACCATGTGGCCGAGGGCGCGAGGCTCGCCGGCCTCATCGAGCGGTTCCGGACCGAGGAGGACGGCTGGTGGGATGACGTGCTCATCGCCGACATGATCACGCTCGCCAGGAAGACCGGGGACGTGACGCGGAACCCGATCACGCTGAAGGCGACGACATTCGATCAGGGCAACTTCTGGACCGCGCATTTCGGCGGCATCTACATCTTTCGCGACGTGGATCATCCGGCGGCGATCTCGGTCGGGCCGAAGGAGGCGCTGGGGGCGCTTCCGATCCGCTATGTCTTCGACATGGAGGACCGCAACCAGATCGCCAAGTTCCTCGAGATCAACGACCTCGTCGAGCCGATCGTGAACGCGCCGGGCGCCGACGCGGCGGCGATCCTGCGGCAGAAGATGGATTTCATCGTGGTCGCGGCGGCGGCGGAGCTTGGCCTCGATATCGGCCACGGCGCGCGGCGGGAACTGAGGCAGGCAGCGAACGTGCTCGGGGCGCGGCTGCCGGAGGAGTTCCAGGGCCTTGCGGCGCTTCTGAGGTGGGTGGAGACGGGCGGGCCATGGCCGCGCATCACCTCGGCGCATCCGTCGTATTTCTACACGCTGCGGGCCAAGCCCCATGCCGACCGCGACCTCGTGAACATGCTTCTGGCGGAGCTTTCGACGCTCGACGTCCGGCAGCTTTTCATCTGCCACAAGGAGCTTTTCTATCACCTCTACCGAGGATGGCCGGAGGCGAAGAAAGCGTTCGTGGCCGATTACCTCGAATGCGAATACCAGATCGACAAGGCCGGCGCCCGCCGCGCGCTCTTCGGCCCGGAGCCGGGGATGGAGGAGCCGGGACCCTGGGGGCGGCCGGGCTGGCCCAAAGGACGCAAGGACGATATCGTTGAGGCCGTCGGCCCCTGGGGCGCCGTCCGAAAGGAGCGCAGATGATCGCCTTTCTCCGCCTAGCCGTCTTCGGCTTCATCGGCCTGTCTGTGGCCTATCTGCTCCTGTCGATCTACTCGCGTTCGGTCCGGCGCGAGGAGCTGGAGAAGGAATGGGACGCCGACAATGCCGAAGGGGGTGATGCGGGTGAGCGCGACGCCTATATCGAAGCCGGTATGCGGGATTACGAGCACGGGCTGCGCAGGAAGCTGATCCTGCTGGTCTACGTGATCCCGATCGTCGTCGTCCTGGTGACCCTCTATCTTGTGAACGCCCAGTAGGAGAAGTGCGATGTCGGGTTATACGTTCTGGGGGATCGTCATCCTCGCCGTCGCGGTGCTCATCGGAGTGCTGCACTGGATCTACCCCGAGGGCAGCCGGGGGCGGCGCGTTTTGACCTGGAGCTGGCGCATCGTCGTTTTCCTCTTCGCGGCGGCCTTCCTGCATTACACGCTGCCGCAGCACGATATCGTCCGGATCGTGAACACCTATCAGGAGCGGCAGGACCTGAATGACTGGACGCGGATCTTCTGGTCGAGCCCGGACGACCAGTCCACCGGGCTCATCAACCGCGACGTGCAGTTCATTCAGGCGGTGAAGGCCAACGGCAAGCCGATGGTCTACCGCAACGAGGACACGAGCTGGTCCTGGCCGCCCTATTTCAAGTTCGACACCGCAAACCTGCAAACGCAGGCCGAGGACAACAAATCCACCGCCGAGGCGCCGAAATGGGTCTCGGTCACCCATTACGGCTAGCGGATCGTCTATTTCTCGGCCTTCCCGAACGCGATCTCGATCAAGCCGGTGGCGGGGCCGGACGTGACGATCATCCCATGGTTCAACATCTTCTTCTTCATCGTGGTCGCGCTGATCCTCTTCATGATCCGGCGCATGTGGCTGCAGTTCCGCGAACGCTCCATCGACCCGGTTCTGGAGGATATGGGCGAGGCCTGGGACGGGGTCGAGGACCGGGCCGACGAGGCCGCCACGCGGGCGAAGGGCGTCTGGGGGCGGTTCCTGGGCTGGCTCGGGACGTGGAAGGGCAAGCCTCGGGGGTGAGGGCTTCCGAGCATACCGATGCGCCGGAGGCCTGAAAGGCCCGTTGGGTCGGGCGCGCGAACAAAAAATGCTTGCCTGTCGCCGCGGAAGAGAGCTGGGTAATCCGGCGTCGGCTTTCGTCGAGGAAACACGGAGAGCGGTGTGGCAGACAGTTTCGCGGCGAGCTTCGCCGAAGCGCGCCATATGTTCCTTGATGCTTCACGCGCGGCGGGAGCGATCCCCTATTCTTACTCCCGAGACGATATTGCCGGGCGCGACGGCGAGGTTCTGTCGACCGATGTCGCGGTACTGGGCGACGCTGCTGCCCCACTTGCGGCCGTCGTGATCACGGGGACGCATGGTTCAGAAGGGTATTGCGGGTCCGCGATCCTTCATCGCTGGCTGGTCGAACGCGCGGCGGCGGCGCTGCCGGATGGCGTTAAAGTTGTTCTGGTGCATGCGATCAATCCATGGGCTTTCTCATTCAAGACCCGTGCCAACGAGAACAACGTCGACATCAACCGGAACTTTCTTCCCGGTGGCCTGGGCTATGAGCGCAAGAATCCGTCCTATGACGCGGTGGTGCCGTATCTTCACGGTGGTGCGGCGAGGGCAGACGACCACCTGTCGGCGTACAAAGCCTATCTGGCCTGTCTCGACGAAGGCGGGGCGCAGATCGAGGCAGAAAGCCTTGAAGGGCAGAGCCGGTGGCCTGACGGCCTTTTCTACACCGGTGCACAGCCTGAATGGTCCAACACCATCTTCAGGCGGATCGTCACGGACCACCTCGCCCGCGCAACCGCTATCGGCTTCATAGATTTTCACACCGGCATCGGACGGTACGGTGAAGTCGTTCACCTGATATTCGACGATCCGGAAAGTGACGCCTACGCCGCGGCCAAGCGCTGGTGGTTTCTTGGCAAGGGTAGCGCCGACGTCAGGGGGGCCGGCGCGGTGCCGCGGTACGAAGGTCTCTTGTGCAAGTCTATACGGCAGGAGCTGACTCAGCCGAAGATCGCCGGCGCAGTGATCGAGTTTGGCACTGCGGACGACTATTCGATATTCCGTGCGGACCGGCTGGACCGCTGGCTGCGCCACGAGGGGCGGAACGATCCCGATCACGACCGTCTGCGCGAAGACTATCTGAACATTTGCTCTCCGCGCGATATCGCGTGGAGGCGCTTTGTCCTCGCCAAGGGGCCTGAACTGATTGATGACATGGTGAGCGGGCTCAGTGACTGGTGATCGCCATCACGATGCGCGAGGATGGTTCTGCGAAGGCCCGTGCCGCCGCCGTACGCTTGCCGGCCGGCCCGCGCGGGTTTCGGTTCTCAAAGATCCGGGACGCCGGCCCGCTGTTAGGCCGGCGTGCTGCCGATCAGCCACATCGCCGCTGGCAGACGAACGTTCGGGCCATCGGTATGCTCTGCGAGCGTCTGGCGCAGCGACGCCACGGCCGCAGCGATGACCTCTGCCGGCTGGTTGCGAAGCCAGCTGTTCACTGCGCCGATCTTGGTCACCTGATCCACCGCCTCATCCAGTCCGCGGCTTGCCGCGATGTCGAGGTCGAGGTCGAGCTTGCTGAAAGACGGCGCCGCCCAGCCGGCGGCGGTGAATATCGCGGTCACATGCTCGGGGTCGCAAAAGCCGAACATCCCGGGGGCGTTGGGGGTGGGCGCGGGGCGCGGCGGCAAGTGGCGTCCGACGGCGGCCATCGGCACGCCCATCCACGGATTTTCGGCAAGCGATCGCCAGCAGACGATCGCCATGCGCGCGCCGGGGGCGGCGGCGCTTCGCATGTTGGCGAAGGCGCGGACCGGGTCGCCGAAGAACATCGTTCCGAAGGCCGAGGTCAAGAGATCATATTCCTCGAGCGCGTCAGAGGCGGCGTCGGCTTCCCGCCATTCGATGTTGGAAAGTCCCGCAGTCTCGGCGCGCACCTGCCCCTCGGCCAGCATCGGCGAAGAGATGTCAATGGCGACGACCCGCCCGGACGTCCCAACCCTGCGCGCGAAGTCCAGTGTCGGTGCGCCGCAACCGCATCCCACGTCCAAGACGCGCTCGCCCTCGCGGGGGGCGGCGAAGGCGATCAACGCCTCGGTCACCGGCTCGAGGGTCGTATCGGTGTGCGCCTGCCGCTCCACCCAGGTCCGGCCGCCGTGCCCGTTCCAGAACCCGAGCATGTCGGCATTGATTTCTTCGGAGCTCGCCATCGGTCATTCTCCTTTCGGCGTAGTCAGAACCTGCGCCGATGTTGCATCCAAAAAACACAGAGGGCGTTCTGGTACGCTATCAACCTCCCGGAAACGGGCACGGCCTGTGACGTGGGCGCGCCGGCGTCGCGGTTCGACATGCGCAGCGTGCTGAAAGTTTGCGCCTGCGCCAATACCATTCTTCTGGGCAAGGACGCTGCCCGGCCCGCGCCCCACGTCGGTCGCGGCCTGTTCCGCCTGCACGACGTTCGGTCTGCGCCTTTGCCTCAGGGCAGTCCAAGCCGCCGCCGCACGCTTTCCGGCCGCCCCGGCAGATCGAGCCGCGCGTCATTGCGTTGTCGACGCGAGATGACCTTGCCCTTCGACACCACGAGGAGGCGATCGGCGCGGAGCCTCAGAGCTTCGGTCGGGTTCCCGGCGTCGAGTACGACGAGGGAGGCGGTGTCGCCCTTGTTCAACCCGTAGCCCTCAAGCCCCATGATGCGGGCGTTGTCCTCCGTCACCATGCGGAAGCAGCGCGCCATTTCCTCCGGATGAGTCATCTGCGCGACGTGAAGACCCATGAAGGCCACGTCGAGCATGTCGGCGGTGCCGAGCGAATACCAGGGGTCCATGACACAATCCTGGCCCCACCCCACGGTGATGCCGTGGGCCTGCATCTCCTTCACCCGCGTCAGGCCGCGGCGTTTGGGATAGGTGTCGTGGCGACCCTGAAGCGTGATGTTGATCAAGGGGTTGGGGATCGCGGCCATGCCGCTTTCGGCGATGAGCGGCAGGAGCTTCGAGACGTAGTAGTTGTCCATCGAATGCATCGAGGTCAGGTGCGAGCCGGCCGCGCGGCCGCCGAGGCCATGGCGCGTGACCTCGGCCGCCAGCGTTTCCACATGCCGGCTCATCGGGTCGTCGGTCTCGTCGCAATGGACGTCAATCCTGAGGCCCCGTTCGGCGGTGATGCGGCAGAGGTCGCGCATCGACTCCGCGCCGTCCTCCATCGTGCGTTCGAAATGCGGGATGCCGCCGACGACATCGACACCCATGTCGAGAGCGCGAAGGACGTTCTCGCGGCCCGTTGCCGTTCGGTAGAGCCCGTCCTGCGGGAAAGCGACGAGTTGCAGGTCGATGTAACCGGCCACAAGCCGCTTCACCTCCAGCATTGCCTCCACGGTGCGCAGGTGATCGGGGGTCGTGTCGACATGCGTGCGGATCGCCAAGAGGCCCATCGACGCCGCCCAGTCGCAATAGGTCAGTGCGCGGGCGACCATGTCCTCGACCGTTGCGATCTCTCTGAGTTCGCCCCAGAGCGTGATGCCTTCGAGAAGCGTGCCGGAGGCGTTGACGCGCGGCAGGCCATAGGACAGCGTCGCGTCCATGTGGAAATGCGGATCGACGAAGGGCGGCGCGACGAGGTCGCCGGTCGCGTCGATGACCTCGCGCGCCTCCCCCTCAACCCGGCCGGTTGCGACGATCCGGTCGCCCATGATGGCGATATCGGAGACGGAGCCGTCGGGCAGTGTGCCGCCCTTGATGAGCAAGTCGAACATCTAGCGTTCCCCCTTGTTGAACGGGACCATCAGCGCGGCGGGCACCTCGGCGCGGCGCGACATGAGGACGAGGGCGAGTATGGAGAGGACGTAAGGCACCATCAGGAACACCTGATAGGGGACGAGCGCCCCCATCGGCGTCTGCTGGAGCCGGACTTGGAGCGCGTCGAAGGCCGCGAAGAGAAGCGCCCCGAGCGCGGCCTTTCCGGGCCTCCATGCGCCGAAGACGACGAGCGCGATGCAGATCCAACCGCGGCCGTTCACCATCTCGAAGAAGAAGGAGGAGAAGGCCGACATGGTCAGGAACGCCCCGCCGATGGCCATGAGGCCGGAGCCCACGATCACGGCGCCCATGCGGATCGCGGTGACGGACAGGCCCTGCGCCTCGACGGAGGCAGGGTTTTCACCGGCCGCCCGGAGCGCGAGGCCGAGCGGTGTGCGGTAAAGGACGACAGAGACCGCCACGATGAGAATGAAAGCGAGGTAGGTGAGCGCCGTCTGGGAGAAGAACGCCGGCCCGACAAGAGGGATCTGCGACAGGCCGGGGATTTCCCAGGGCTGGAACGGTTCGATCTTCGGCGGCGACGTTACCTCGGGCAGCGACAGGCGGTAGGCGAAGCTGGCCGTGGCGGTGGCAAGGAGCGTGATGCCGAGGCCGACGACGTGCTGGGAGAGGCCGAAGGGGACGGTGAGCGTGGCATGGAGAAGCCCGAAGAGCATCCCCGCCAGCATCGCGACGAGAACCCCGGCCCAGAGACCGGCGCCGAGATAGACGGCCATCCAGCCCGCGAAGGCGCCGATGACCATGATCCCCTCGATCCCGAGGTTGAGGACCCCCGCGCGTTCGCAGATGAGTTCCCCGAGCGTGGCGAAGATCAGGGGCGATGCGATCCGGATCACGGCGGCCCAGAAGCTGGCGGAGAGGAGGATGTCGAGGAGATCCATCAGCGCCACCGGATGCGGGTCGTGGTGAGGCGAAGCGCCAGCACCATCGTCAGGAGCGCGGTCGCGAGCAGGATGTCGGCGATGTAGGTCGGTACGCCCGCCGCGCGGCTCATGCTGTCGGCGCCGACGAAGACGCCCGCGACGAAGAGGGCCGAGACGACGACGCCGAGTGGGTTCAGGAGCGCCAGCATCGCCACGATGATGCCGGTGTAGCCGAAGCCGGGGGAGAGGTCCAAGGTGAGGTTGCCCTTGAGGCCCGCGACCTCGGAAAAGCCCGCAAGCGAGGCAAGGCCGCCGGAGAGGAGCGCGGTCTTGACCATGACGCGGCCGACCGGGATGCCGGCGAAGCGCGCTGCCTCGGCGTTGAGGCCGACGGCGCGGATTTCGTAGCCCAATGTCGTGCGGGTCTGGATCACCCAGACGGCGATGGCCGAGAGGATCGCGAGGCCGAAGCCCCAGTGAAGGCGCAGCCCCTCGACGATGCGGGGCAGGCGGGCGGTTTTTTCGAGCGCGGGGGATTTCGGCCAGCCCATCCCCATCGGGTCCTTCATCGGCCCTTCGAGGAGGTAGGAGACGAAGAGGAGCATGATGAAGTTCAAGAGGAGCGTGGTTACGACCTCATCCACCCCGAGGCGGGTCTTGAGGAGGACGGGGCCTAGAAGGACGAGCGCCCCCGCAAACATCGCGGCAAGGGCCATGATGGGGAGGAGGAGTGCAGAGGGCAGGGGCAGCGCGCCGGTCCCGAGAAGCACGGCGACGATGGCGCCCGCGTAAAGCTGCGCCTCCGCGCCGATGTTCCAGAGCTTTGCGCGGAAGGCGACGGCGACGGCGAGGCCGGTGAAGATGAGCGGTGTCGCGCGGTTGAGCGTTTCGAGAAGCGCGAATTTCGACCCTGCGGCACCTTTGAGGATCAGGCCAAGCGTGGCGAAGGGATTGGCGCCCGCCAGAAGCGCCAGCAAGGACGCGATCAGCACCGTCAGCGCCAGCGCCCCCGCCGGCAGACCAACGCGACGGAGCGCGGAGGGGTTCGGGATCGGCTCAAGCCGCATCGCTCGCCTCCCCGAAGCCGTGGCCGGCCATCCAGGTGCCAAGCTCGGCCGGTGTCTTAGATCCGCGCGGGAAGGCGGGCGAGAGGCGGCCTTCGTAGATGACGTGGATGACGTCGGACAGCGCCATGACCTCGTCGAGGTCCTCGGAAATCAGCAGCACCGCCGCGCCGGCGTCGCGCGCCGCGATCAGGCGGTTGTGGACAAAAGTCACCGCACCGATGTCGAGCCCGCGCACCGGCTGGTTGGCGAGGATGATCTTCGGACCAGCCTCCAGCACCCGGCCGAGGATCAGTTTCTGCATGTTGCCGCCGGAGAGGAGGCGGATGCGGGCGGCGGGACCGGGGCAGCGGACATCGTAAGTCTCGATGATCTTCCGGGCGAAGCCTTCGGCGGCGGACCAATCCATCCAGCCCTTTCGGCTGTAGGGGGCGTCGGCGTAGCATTCGAGGACGGCGTTCTCGGTCAGCGTGAAGTCGGAGACGGTGCCGGTCTTGTGCCGGTCTTCCGGGATGCGGGCGATTCCGGCGGCGAGGGCGGCGCGCGGCGACCAGTCGCTGGGCTCATCCCCGTGCAGTTCCATGCCGCCGTGAAGCGGCGTCTCAAGCCCGCCGATGAGCGCGGCGAGCGCGGCCTGTCCGTTGCCGGAGACGCCCGCTAGGCCGGTGATCTGGCCGGCGCGCAGGGTGAGGTTGACGCCGGTGAGGCCCGGCGCGTTGCCCCGGCGGGGAGTGTCGACATTGGAAAGTGTCAGGAGCGCGGAGCCGGGCGTGCGTTCGGAGAGACGGGGCGCGGTGATCTCTGCCCCGACCATCATCTCGGCGAGCTTGTGGCGGTCGGTGTCGGCAGTGGCGACCTCACCCACGAGCCGCCCGTGGCGGAGGACGAGAACGCGCGATGAAATCGCCATCACCTCGCCGAGCTTGTGCGAGATGAAGATGACCGAAAGCCCGAGAGCGACGGCCTTCCTCAGCGTCTCGAAAAGCGCCGTCGTCTCCTGCGGCGTCAGGACGGCGGTAGGTTCATCGAGGATGAGGATGCGGGCGTCGCGGTAGAGCGCCTTGAGGATCTCCACCCGCTGGCGCTCGCCGACGGTAAGCGTGCCGACCCTGGCGTCGGGATGAACCGACAGGCCGAAATCCTGCGACAGCCGCGCGACCTTGGCGCGCGCCGCGCCGCTGCCGAGGCGCGGGGAAAGAAGCGTGCCGGTGCCAAGGAGGATGTTCTCCAGCACCGTCATGTTGTCGGCCAGCGTGAAATGCTGATGCACCATGCCGACACCCGCCGCCAATGCCGCGCGCGGATGGCCGGGAGGCAGGGGCTGACCAAACACCTCCACGGTCCCCTCGTCGGCCGTGTA
>JBNKFC010000251.1:0-1527 GCA_050289105.1 Paracoccaceae bacterium
CAACTCGTTCTCGGCCCCACCCGCAAGAACCTTGGCGACAAAGGTGCCGCCCTCTTCCAGAACGTCGAAAGCGAAGTAAGCAGCCGCCTCACAAAGCGCCACGATGCGCAGGTGGTCTGTGCCCTTGTGGCCGGAGGACGCCGCCGCCATGTCGGACATGACGACATCGGCCCGGCCGCCCAGCCATTCCTTCACCTTCTCGTCCGCGTCGTCGGAAAGGAAATCGAGCTGATGGATCTCGGCCCCGGCAATGGGTTCGACCTCCTGAAGGTCGATACCCAGAACCGTGCCGACCTTCTTGCCGGATTTCTGGCCAAGCGCGTTCACCCGCTCCACCGCCACCTGGCACCAGCCCCCCGGCGCACAGCCAAGGTCCACGACCCGTGCGCCGGGTACGAGGAAGCGGAACTTGTCGTCAAGCTCAAGGATCTTGTAGGCCGCCCTGCCCCGGTAGCCTTCCTTCCGGGCCCGCTGCACGTAAGGGTCGTTCAGCTGGCGTTCGAGCCAGAGGGTCGAGGACAGTTTCCGCCCCTTGGCGGTTTTGACCCGCACCCGAAGGTCGCGCTGCCCGCGTCCCGATGTGTTGCCCGAAGGTGTCTTCGCCATATTCTTCGCCCTGAAAGGGCCCTCAGTAGTTCTTCCCGGTCCAAATACGCATCGAACGCCGCCAAGGCAATCGCGGGCCGCGGTCGCAATCAGAACGGCCCGTCCTCCAGCACCCCGTCGGCCGACATCTGGGCATAGAGCAGCCCCTCGCGCAGCCCCCGGTCGGCAACCGACAGCCGGTCGGTCGGCCAGATCCGCATCAAAGCCTGCAGGATCGCCGCCCCCGACATAATCAGCGAATGCCGGTCGCGACCGATCCGGGGATCATTCCTGCGCCCTTCAGGCCCCATGGTCAGGTATTCGCGGATGACCTTGTCGATCTGGTCCGAGGTCATGCGCAGACCGTCGACCTTGGTCCGGTCGTAACGCTTAAGGCCAAGATGACTGGCCGCGACCGTCGTCACCGTGCCCGAGGTGCCGATAATCTGGAACCCCTCGCGCGGCTGGCTGGCATTGTAGGGCGAGAAATCGGCAAGGTTCTCCTCGAAGAACCAGCTCATCAGCGCGAAACGGGCCGCGTCATCCTCCACGTCGTGGAACTGGTCCTTCAGCGTCGCAACGCCGAGCGGCACCGAAATCCAGTCCACGACCTTCGCCGCCGGGAACGGGCTTTCCGGCGGGTGGAAACCTGCGTGAAGCCGCATGATCGCGCGCGGCCGGTCATGGCGCGGCACGGCGGACAGGTCGATCCAGACAAGCTCGGTCGAGCCGCCACCGATATCGACAACCAGCAACTGCTCGGTCTTGGTCGAAACCAGCGGCGCGCAGGACACGACTGCAAGCCGCGCCTCTTCCTCGGGCTCGATGATCTCCAGGGGCAGGCCGGTTTCCTTCTTCACCATGCCGATGAATTCCGCGGCATTCTTCGCCCGGCGGCAGGCCTCGGTCGCGACCAGCCGCATCCGCTTCACGTCATGCTGC
>JBNKFC010000252.1:0-1640 GCA_050289105.1 Paracoccaceae bacterium
GCGTCGATGCGGAAATCGCACATCAGCGCCTCGATCATCCGCGCGCGGAGGATGTCCTCGCCCTGGAACTCATGGCCCTTTGCGGTCGCGAACCCGCCCTCGCGCACCGCTCGGGTATAGGCCGAGGTGCTGGACGCGTTCTGCGCGTAGCCTTCGGGGAAGCGCGAGATCGAGGAGGCGCCGAGGCCGACCAGAACTGGCGCTGTGTCGTCGGTGTAACCCTGGAAATTCCGCCTGAGCCGCCCTTCGCGTGCCGCAATGGCCAGACCGTCCGTGGGCAGGGCGAAGTGATCGATGCCGATCTCGTCATACCCGTCGGCGACGAAAAGGTCTCGCGCGGTCTCGAACAGCCGCAACCGCTCCTCGGGGCGGGGCAGGGCATCGGAGGGGATCATCACCTGCCGGCGGGCCATCCACGGCACATGGGCGTAGCCGTAAAGCGCCACGCGGTCCGGGCCGAGCGACAGCAGTTTCTGCACGGAGGCGGCGATCCGCGCCCGGTTCTGGTGCGGCAGCCCGAACAGGATGTCGGCGTTGAGCGAGGCGATCCCCCGCTCGCGCAGCTTGTCGGTGGCGATCTTGGTGATCTCGAAGCTCTGGTCGCGCCCGATCGCCTTCTGGATCGAGGGGTCGAAGTCCTGCACCCCGATCGAGGCGCGGTTCATGCCCGCCTCGGCCAGTGCGTCTAGCCGGGCGTCGTCGATCTCGTTCGGGTCGATCTCGACCGAGAATTCGCCGCCTTCGCCCATCGGAACGGTCTCGAATATCCGCGCCGAGAGGTCGCGCATCAGGTCGGCCGGCATCAGCGTCGGCGTGCCGCCGCCCCAATGCAGCCGGGACAGCGTGATCCCGCGAGGAAGATGCGCCTTGAGCAGCGCAAGCTCGGCCTTCAGCACCTCGACATAGGCGCGCACCGGATCGTCGGAGGTCGTTCCCTGGGTCCGGCAGGCGCAGAACCAGCACAGCCGGCGGCAGAACGGAACGTGCAGATAGAGCGATATTCGGGCGCTTGGCGCGATATTTTCCACCCACGCGCGAAAATTATCGGCGCCGATGGTCGAATTGAAATGCGGGGCGGTCGGATAGCTTGTATAGCGCGGGACACGCGCGTCAAATAGTCCGAGCCGCGTGAGTTGCGATTCAGTTGCCATGTGCCTAGCGTTAGGCAGACGCACGTTGTGCCACCTTGACCCAGATCAAAGATTTCGAATGACCGTTCACGACGTACCCCTCTCAGCACCGAATTGCGGAAGTTGCCAGATCCGCCACCGTGCGGTCTGTGCGCGTTGCGAGACGGACGAGCTGGCCGCGCTGGACGCGATCAAGTTCTACCGCAGTTTCGAGGCCGGCCAGACTCTGATCTGGTCGGGCGACCGCATGGATTTCGTGGCCTCCGTCGTCACCGGCGTGGCGACGCTGACGCAAGTGATGGAGGACGGGCGGACCCAGACGGTGGGCCTGCTCTTCCCATCCGATTTCGTCGGAAGGCCGGGCCGCGACCACGCCCCCTACAACGTCATCGCGACGACCGATCTGTTGATGTGCTGCTTCCGCAAGAAGCCGTTCGAGGAGCTGATGGGCCGCACCCCGCATATCGGCCAGCGGCTTCTCGAAATGACGCTGGACGAGCTCGACGCGGC
>JBNKFC010000253.1:0-8352 GCA_050289105.1 Paracoccaceae bacterium
AGTCCGTTGAGGACGATCGCGCTCAGATGGTAAAGGCACTTGCGCAGGAGAACGGGATCGAAACGGCCGAACTCGGGCACTTCCGGGGCAATCTCAACGTTGATCTCGGGATCGTCGTGGCGGTTCAGCGGCAGCTTCATCGCGGCAACGACGTCCAGTTCGCTGCGGATCACCGCCGTCACGGGATGAAACCGGACTTCGCCTTCCGTTACCGAGGCGAGGTCGATGACGTCTTCGACCAGCATCTGCATGCCGCGCGCGGCCGATTCCACGGCAGCGGCATGTTTTCGCGCGGCGTCGGGGTCGGTCTGCTCGCGCAAGAGTTGACTATGGCCCATGATCGCGTTGAGCGGCGTGCGCACCTCATGGCTCATCGCGGAGAGGAAGCGGGACTTCGCCTTGCTCGCCTCGCTGGCATCGGAAATGGCGGCGACGAGATCGGACTGGGCGCGGTGGTTCTGCACCATGGACGAGATGAAATAGCCCAGAAGGATCACCACGCCGGCCGTCGCAAGCGCCGCGTTCATGCTGATCACCGGGTCGAAGAGATACTGCATCGGCAGCCACAGCAGCGCCAGCGCGGGGGGCAATCCGCTCAGGATGCCCATCGAGAGATGCGTGGAGCGCACGACCGACACATTCAGAAGGGCCCCGATCAGCGAAAGCACCCCGGTGAATTTGACCAGCGGGTCGGAATTGAGCCAGATGAAGAGCGTCGGCAGGCTGAACGCGGCAAGCCCGAGGGCAGAGGTCACAAGGAAAGCGGTGCGGCGACCGGGACTCGGGTTCACTTCGTAGTCACGCATCTGCCGGAACAGCGCAATCTCGGTTCCGACCGAAACCAGATAGGCGAGGAACACCGCCCAGAACGGCAGGAAGAACACGAACACGACATAAGTCAGCGCAACGCCGAGCTGGCGCGAGACAAGGTCGGCCTCAAGCCGCTGCCGCTGGCGCGAGATCTCGTCCTGCCAGATCGCCCGATCGGTCATCGCCATTCGCCGTAAGCCCTTGTCTTCGCGTGCTCCGCAGCAAAACCCCAGCGCCTGACGACGCTAGCGCATTCTAAGGTCATTCTGGCCAAGTGCATAGGCTTTAGCGAAACCGGCGTTAAGGTGACCGCTTTCGACGTCGAACCTGACAAAATGGAAATCGGCGAAGTCGACATAGAGGGCAGACTTGGGATGGTGGTCCAGCCAGGCGGAACGCAGGCGCGCGCGCTCGGTCCCATCCGGGGCGAGAAAACTCGCCGTCGCGCGAAGCGTGAGGCGCGGGTGGACGAGCGGATCGCCTTTCCCCGCCGCCTCGCCGATCAGGAGCGACGCGCGCGGATCGGCCCTCAGCGCCCGGGCATGTAGGGCAAGGTCGGACACAAGGGTCATCGCCTCGCCGTCGGGGCCGAGGCCGAAGGCGATGCGGCTTACGAAAGGGGCGCCCGTTTCGGGCTCGATCACGCCAAGCGCCGCGACGCGCGCGCCGGACAGCAGGTCGCGAGCGATGGCGCGTGCCTCCTCGTCGGTTTCGCGGATCGGGTTCGTCTTGTCAGTCACGGTCCATTCCCTTGCTCTGAGGGCGCGCGGCGGTTCCTTCCTTGACAGGGCCCGCGCGCAATCCCAATGTCGCGCCAAATCAAGGTACAGGCATCATGGATGGCAGAACCGGCGGCGCAAGCCCCAGTTTCACCGAGCAGTTCCTGCCAAAGCTCCTCACCGTCATCGGCGAGGGCTATGGCCGTGCCGAGCTTCGTGCCGACGCGATTGCCGGGCTGACCGTCGCCATCGTCGCGCTGCCCTTGTCGATGGCGATCGCCATCGCCTCGGGCGTCGGACCGGAGCGTGGGCTGATCACGGCGATCGTCGGCGGCGCCATCGTCTCGGCTCTCGGCGGATCACGGTTCCAGATCGGCGGGCCAGCGGGCGCCTTCATCATCCTCGTCGCCGCCTGCGTCGCCGATATCGGCGTGGGTGGGCTCCTGACCGCGACGCTTCAGGCCGGGCTCTTCATGATGGTCACCGGCTTTATGCGGTTCGGTGCCTATGTTAAATTCATTCCCTACCCGGTCACGGTCGGCTTCACCGCCGCGATCGCGGTCATCATCTTCGCGAGCCAGATCAAGGACCTCTTCGGACTGTCTCTGGCCGGGGCGGAGCCCGGTCCGCTCGTCGAAAAGCTTGCCGTTCTCTGGGCCGCGCGCGATACGGTCACGCCGGCGGCCGTGGCGCTGGCGCTGGGCACGGTGGCCGTGATCCAGGGGCTGAAGCGGCTCCGGCCGGGCTGGCCGGGCATGCTCATCGCTGTCGCGGGCGCGGCGCTCCTGACCTCGGCGCTCGGCCTTCCGGTCGAGACCATCGGATCGCGGTTCGGCGCGTTACCCCGTGTCCTGCCCTCTCCGCATCTGCCCGACCTGAGTCTTGGCGCACTGTCGGACGCGCTTCCCTATGCGATCAGCTTCACGCTGCTCGGCGCCATCGAGTCGCTCCTCTCGGCTGTTGTGGCCGATGGCATGACCGGCCGCCACCATCGCTCCAACGCCGAACTCGTGGCGCAGGGCGTGGCCAATATCGCCTCAGCGCTTTTCGGCGGCATCACTGTCACCGGCACCATCGCCCGGACGGCAACCAACGTGCGGGCCGGCGCGCACGGGCCGGTCGCTGGCATCCTCCATTCCGCTTTCGTCCTCGTCTTCATGATGCTGTTCGCGCCCCTGGCCTCGGCGATCCCGCTGGCGGCCCTGGCAGGCGTTCTAGCTGTCGTCGCCTGGAACATGATCGAGAAGGAGGAGGCGTGGATGCTGATCCGCACCTCGTCGGGCGATGCGCTGGTGCTGGCGGTCACCTTCTTCCTCGTCATCTTCCGCGATCTGACCGAGGGCATCCTCGTCGGCTTCGTCCTTGGCGCCGTCCTCTTCATCCGCCGCATGTCCGAGGCCGCCCATGTCGAGCAGCGCGCGCCGCTGGCCGAAGAGGACCGCGCCGACGAGGCGAGCCCTTACGATGCCGGCGCGGCAACCGACCACGACGTCCTCGTCTACCGAATCAAGGGCGCTTTCTTCTTCGGCGCCGCCTCGACCGTCGGATCGGTCCTCGACCGGATCGCCGACCGGCCGCGGGCCTTCGTGCTCGACTTCGCCGAGGTGCCGTTCCTCGACAGCACTGCCGCCCACTCGGTCGAGTTGCTTGCAAGGAAGATGGCGCGGAAGGGCGGGCGGCTCTACCTCACCGGCACGTCGCAAGAGATCCGCCGCACGCTCCTCTCGCTCGGACTGCGCGAACCGAAGGTGACCTATGCCCACGACATCGACGACGCGGTGACCGAGGCGCGCGGGCACTTGTCCTGAGCCCACGAAACTGCGAGCTTTTCCCGGGATTGAGGGAGGGAGAAGCCGATGGCCGTCGTGAACCCGCTTGACGAAGAAGAGATCGAACCCGCCCTGCGCGCCGAGGTGCAGTTCTTCAAGGGCCCCCTCGGCGTCATCCCGAATTCCGTCCGGACGATGGCGCACAGGCCCGAGATCGCCCGCGCCTTCACCGCCCTCAACATCGCGGTGATGCAATGCCACGGCGAGGTGTCGCCGGAATTCAAGCGGCTTCTCGGCTACATCACTTCCTACGTGTCGGGCTGCCGCTATTGCCAGGCGCATACGATCCTCGGTTCTCAGCGTTTCGGGGCGAGCGAGGAGCGGCTGAATTCGGTCTGGGATTTCGAGGAGAGCCCGCATTTCACCGAAGCCGAAAAGGCGGCCCTGGCCTTCGCGCATGCCGCGGCCGAGGTTCCGAACGGGGTCACGCCTGCAATCGAGGCGCGGCTGAAAGCGCATTGGGACGACGGCGACATTGTCGAGATCATGGGTGTGATCGCGCTCTTTGGGTATCTCAACCGCTGGAACGACTCGATGGGCTCCGCGCTGGAGGACCTGCCGGTTTCGGCCGGCGAATCCTACCTTCTTCCGACCGGCTGGAGCGTCGGAAAACACATCTGATCTGAACGGCTGCGCCGGGTCCGAATCGCTTTGGCGAGTTTGGGCGCTAACGAAGTCCGCGCTTTGCGGCGCGGGATCCGGCTGTCGCAAAGCCATCCCAAGCGCCCGGTTGCGGCCGCGCGGCAAGGAGCGCGAAGATCGCGAAATCGTGAACAGGCAAGGCCTTGTTTTCGCATGTCAAATTTTCGCCACAATCGAAATCTTCACAAGATTATCTCATTTGAAGTCAATAAATTTACAAAAAAACACAAATAAAGAAATGGGTTACGAAAAAATGAACAAATGGTTTACACTGTCGCGCAAGTGAGGACGTCCGGCTCGGGGCCGGATGCGACGCCGCTTTTCGGGTGGCGCCGGATTTTCAGGGAGGACCCAGATGACCGCTTCTCAGGATCAATCGGCTCAGGCGATACAAATGCGGGAGGTTCCGGCGGGCTTCGAGAACGCCCATGCCAATGCCGCGAAATACCGCGAGATGTACGCAGAATCGATGAGCGACCCGGACGCGTTCTGGGGCCGCGAGGGTCAGCGGCTGGACTGGATCAAGCCTTACACGAAGGTCAAGGACACCGACTTCACCTTCGGCAAGGTCTCCATCAAGTGGTACGAGGACGGCGTCTTGAACGCCTCGGTCAACTGCATCGACCGTCACCTGAAGGACCGCGCCCTCCAGACCGCGATCATCTGGGAGCCGGACGATCCGAAAACCCCGGCCAAGCACATCACCTATCGCGAGCTGTCGCAGAAGGTGAACCAGATGGCCAACGTCCTGCTCAGCCAGGGCGTGATGCGCGGCGACCGCGTCGTGATCTACCTGCCGATGATCCCCGAGGCGGCCTATGCGATGCTCGCCTGCGCGCGGATCGGCGCCATTCATTCCATCGTCTTCGCCGGCTTCTCGCCCGACGCGCTGGCCAACCGGATCAACGATTCCGGTGCAAAGCTTGTCATCACCGCCGACACCGCCCCGCGCGGCGGTCGCCGCACGCCCTTGAAGGCCAACACCGACGCCGCCCTCCTGCACTGCTCGGACAAGGTGCGCTGCCTCGTCGTGAAGCATACCGGCGACCAGATCTCCTGGGTGCAGGGCCGGGACGTCGACGTGCTCGCCATGATGGACATGGTGAGCCCGGAATGTCCGCCGCGCCCGATGAACGCGGAAGACCCGCTCTTCATCCTCTATACCTCCGGCTCGACCGGCAAGCCGAAGGGGGTGGTGCATACGACGGGCGGCTACCTCGTCTATGCCTCGATGACCCACCAGTACACGTTCGACTACCATGACGGCGACGTCTTCTGGTGCACCGCGGATGTGGGCTGGGTCACCGGCCACAGCTACATCGTCTACGGTCCCCTCGCCAACGGCGCGACGACGGTCATGTTCGAGGGCGTTCCGACCTATCCGGATGCCGGACGGTTCTGGGAGGTCTGCGCCAAGCACAAGGTCAACCAGTTCTACACCGCCCCGACCGCGATCCGCGCGCTGATGGGGCAGGGGCCGGAATGGGTCGAGAAGCACGACCTGTCGAGCCTGCGCGTCCTCGGTTCGGTCGGCGAGCCGATCAACCCCGAAGCGTGGGTCTGGTACGACAAGTATGTCGGCAAGGGCAAATGCCCGATCGTGGATACGTTCTGGCAGACCGAGACCGGCGGCCACATGATCACGCCGCTTCCCGGCGCCACGCCGACGAAGCCCGGCTCGGCCACCAACCCGTTCTTCGGGGTGAAGCCCGTCGTTCTCGATCCCGCCACCGCCGTTCGCCAGGGCGAGACGGAATGCGAAGGCGTCCTTTGCATCTCTGACAGCTGGCCGGGGCAGATGCGCACGCTCTGGGGAGATCACGAGCGCTTCCAGGAAGCGTATTTCAGCCAGTATCGCGGCTATTACTTCACCGGCGACGGCTGCCGCCGGGACAAGGACGGCTATTACTGGATCACCGGCCGGGTCGATGACGTCATCAACGTCTCGGGCCACCGGATGGGCACCGCCGAGGTCGAAAGCGCGTTGGTCGCGCATCAGTCCGTCGCCGAGGCTGCCGTCGTGGGCTATCCGCACGACATCAAGGGGCAGGGCATCTACGCCTATGTCACTCTGATGAACGGCGTGGAGCCGACCGACGAGTTGCGCAAGGAATTGGTGAAGTGGGTGCGGACCGAGATCGGCCCCATCGCCTCGCCCGACCTCATCCAGTGGGCGCCGGGCCTGCCGAAGACCCGCTCGGGCAAGATCATGCGCCGCATCCTGCGCAAGATCGCCGAGAACGACTACGGCTCGCTTGGCGACACCTCGACGCTGGCCGATCCGTCGGTCGTCGACGACCTGATCAACAACCGCATGAACCGGACCTGAGGGCATGAGCGACACTGTCACCACCAGCCCCGCCGTTCTGATCCTGCTCGGGCCCCCGGGCGCGGGCAAGGGCACCCAGGCGCGGATGCTGGAGGAGCGCTTCGGCCTCGTCCAGCTGTCCACCGGCGATCTTCTGCGCGCCGCCGTCGCGGCCGGCACGCCGGCGGGCCTTGCCGCCAAGGCGGTGATGGCGGCGGGCGGGCTCGTCTCGGACGAGATCGTTCTCGAAATCCTCAAGGACCGCATGGCCGAGCCCGATGTGGCGTCCGGCGTCATCCTCGACGGGTTTCCGCGCACGGCCGGGCAGGCCGCGGCGCTCGACCGGCTTCTGGCGGATGCGGACCGCGCGGTCAGCGCGGCGATCAGCCTCGAGGTCGACGACGAGGCGATGGTCGGCCGGGTGGCCGGCCGTTACACCTGCGCCGGCTGCGGCGAGGGGTATCATGACGAGTTCAAGCAACCCGCCAAGGCGGGCGTTTGCGACAAATGCGGCGGTTCGGACTTCAAGCGCCGGGCCGACGACAACGCCGAGACGGTGCGCGAGAGGCTGAAGGCCTATCACGCCCAGACGGCGCCGCTGATCGCGCACTATCGCAAGATGGGCGTGCTCGAGACCGTGGATGCGATGGGGGACATCGCCGGGATCGCTTCGGCACTCGGCGGAATCGTCGAACGCAGGACGGGTTAAGGACGGCCGGCGTCCCGACGAACGGGGCGCTGGTGGGAGGAAACTCACGGGAGAAGACAATATGGCCGACAAATCTTCGTCAAATGCCTATTGGGCCGCGAATATCAGCCTGATCAGGATCAGCCTGGTCATCTGGTTCGTCGTGTCCTTCGGCTTCGGCATCCTTCTGAGGCCGATGCTTGCGGGCATCAAGATCGGGGGGACGGACCTCGGGTTCTGGTTCGCCCAGCAGGGCTCCATCCTCGTGTTTCTGGTTCTGATCTTCGTTTATGCCGCGCGCATGAACAAGCTCGACCGTGAACACGGCGTGGAAGAATAAGGGGAACGGGGACAATGGATCAGTTTACGCTCAACCTTATCGTGGTGGGGGCGACCTTCGCACTCTACTTCGGTATCGCGATCTGGGCCCGCGCGGGTTCCACGTCGGAATTCTACGCCGCCGGGCGCGGCGTTCACCCCGTTCTGAACGGGATGGCCACCGGCGCCGACTGGATGTCGGCCGCGTCCTTCATCTCGATGGCCGGTCTGATCGCCGCCGTCGGCTACGACAACTCGGCCTACCTGATGGGCTGGACCGGGGGCTACGTGCTCCTCGCCATGCTTCTCGCGCCCTACCTGCGCAAGTTCGGCAAGTTCACCGTGCCGGAATTCATCGGTGACCGCTTCTATTCGAACACCGCGCGTCTCATCGCCGTCATCTGCCTTATCGTCGCGTCGATCACCTACGTTATCGGCCAGATGTCGGGCGTCGGCGTCGCGTTCTCGCGCTTCCTCGAAGTGAAGGCATCGACCGGTCTCTACATCGGCGCGGCGGTCGTGTTCGCCTACGCGGTTCTCGGCGGCATGAAGGGCATCACCTACACGCAGGTTGCCCAGTATGTCGTGCTGATCATCGCCTACACCATTCCGGCGGTATTTATCTCGCTGCAACTGACGGGCAACCCGCTGCCGCCGCTGGGCCTTTTCTCGACCCATGCGGAATCGGGCCTGCCGCTGCTGGAAAAGCTTGACCAGGTGGTGACCGATCTCGGCTTCTCGAAGTATACCGGCCACACCGACACCACGCTGAACATGTTCCTGTTCACGCTGTCGCTGATGATCGGTACCGCGGGTCTGCCGCACGTCATCGTGCGCTTCTTCACGGTGCCGAAGGTGTCCGACGCGCGGTCGTCCGCGGGCTGGGCGCTGGTCTTTATCGCGCTTCTCTACCTCGTGGCTCCGGCCGTGGGTGCGATGGCGCGTCTGAACCTGATCGACAACATCTACCCGCAGGGCGTTCAGGCCGATCCGATCGACTACGAAGCCCGTCCCGACTGGATGAAGAACTGGGAAGTC
>JBNKFC010000254.1:0-7661 GCA_050289105.1 Paracoccaceae bacterium
CGGCCGGTGTTCCGGTCATCCCGGCGACCGAGGTGCTGGGCGACGATTTCGACGCGATCAAGAAGGAAGCCGCCGAGATTGGCTATCCCTTGATGCTCAAGGCGTCCTGGGGCGGTGGCGGTCGCGGCATGCGCCCGATCACCAAGCCAGAGGAACTGGTCGAGAAGGTCCGCGAGGGTCGGCGTGAGGCCGAAGCCGCCTTCGGCAATGGCGAAGGCTATCTGGAAAAGATGATCCTGCGCGCGCGCCACGTCGAGGTGCAGATCCTCGGCGACACCCACGGCAATATCTACCACCTTTACGAGCGCGACTGCACGGTCCAGCGCCGCAACCAGAAGGTCGTCGAACGCGCCCCCGCGCCCTACCTGACCGAGGCCCAGCGCGCCGAGGTCTGCGAGCTCGGCCGCAAGATCTGCGCCCACGTGAACTATGAATGCGCCGGCACCGTCGAGTTCCTGATGGATATGGACGACGGCAAGTTCTACTTCATCGAGGTCAATCCCCGCGTCCAGGTCGAGCATACCGTCACCGAGGAAGTGACCGGCATCGACATCGTCCAGTCCCAGATCAAGATCGCTGAGGGCAAGACACTGGCCGAGGCGACGGGCGTCAGCCGCCAGCAGGATATCGAACTCAGGGGCCACGCGCTTCAGTGCCGGGTCACGACCGAGGACCCGCAGAACAACTTCATCCCCGATTACGGCCGGATCACCGCCTACCGCTCGGCCACCGGCATGGGCATCCGGCTCGATGGCGGCACCGCTTATGCGGGCGGCGTGATCACCCGCTACTACGACTCGCTTCTCGTGAAGGTCACCGCCTGGGCGCCGACACCGACGCAGGCGATCGCTCGGATGGACCGGGCGCTGCGGGAATTCCGCATCCGCGGCGTCTCGACCAACATCGCCTTCGTCGAGAACCTCCTGAAGCACCCGACCTTTCTCGACAACACCTACACGACCAAGTTCATCGACACGACACCCGGCCTCTTCAATTTCAAGAAGCGCCGTGACCGGGCGACGAAGATCCTCACCTACATCGCCGACATCACCGTGAACGGGCACCCCGAGACCGCCGGCCGGCCGAAACCGCCGGCCGAGGTGCGCAGCCCGAAGCCGCCGAAGCTGCGCGCCGCCCATGTCCCGGGCACGCGGAACCTGCTTGAAGAGAAAGGCCCACAGGCCGTTGCCGACTGGATGGCGAGCCAGAAGAAACTCCTCTTGACCGACACGACGATGCGCGACGGGCACCAGTCGCTTCTGGCCACCCGGATGCGGTCGATCGACATGATCAAGGTGGCACCCGCCTATGCCGCCAACCTGCCGCAGCTGTTCAGCGTCGAATGCTGGGGCGGCGCCACTTTCGACGTCGCATACCGCTTCTTGCAGGAATGCCCCTGGCAGCGCCTCCGCGACCTCCGCGCGGCCATGCCGAACCTGATGACGCAGATGCTGCTCCGCGCCTCGAACGGCGTCGGGTACACGAACTACCCCGACAATGTCGTGCAGGAATTCGTCCGGCAGGCCGCCAAGACCGGCATCGACGTCTTCCGCGTCTTCGACAGCCTCAACTGGGTCGAGAACATGCGCGTCGCGATGGACGCGGTGATCGAGAACAACAAGATCTGCGAAGGCGCAATCTGCTATACCGGCGACATCCTCAACCCCGACCGGGCGAAATACGACCTCGCCTATTACGTCAGCATGGGCAAGGCTCTGAAATCCGCCGGAGCCCATGTCCTCGGGCTGAAGGACATGGCGGGCCTTCTGAAGCCCGCCGCAGCCCGCGTCCTTTTCAAGGCTCTGAAGGAAGAGGTCGGCCTGCCGATCCACTTCCACACCCACGACACGTCGGGCATTGCCGGGGCGACGATCCTCGCCGCCGCCGATGCGGGCGTGAGCGCTGTCGATGCGGCGATGGACGCCTTCTCGGGCGGCACCTCGCAGCCCTGCCTCGGGTCTATTGTCGAGGCTTTGGCCCATACCGACCGCGATACCGGTCTCGACATTTCGGCGATCCGGCAGATCTCCAACTACTGGGAAGGCGTGCGCCACCAATACGCCGCCTTCGAAAGCGGACTGGAGGCCCCGGCCTCCGAGGTCTACCTGCACGAAATGCCCGGCGGCCAGTTCACCAACCTCAAGGCGCAGGCCCGCAGCCTCGGGCTTGAGGAGCGCTGGCACGAGGTCGCCCAGGCCTATGCCGACGCCAACGCGATGTTCGGCGACATCGTCAAGGTCACGCCCTCGTCGAAAGTCGTCGGTGACATGGCGCTGATGATGGTCGCGCAGAACCTGACGCGCGCGCAGGTCGAGGACCCGCAAGTCGACGTGGCCTTCCCCGACAGCGTCGCCGACATGCTGCGCGGTAACCTCGGCCAGCCGCCGGGGGGCTTCCCCGCCGGCATCGTCAAGAAGGTCCTGAAGGACGAGGCGCCGAACACCGAACGGCCGGGCAAGCACCTGAAGCCCGTCGATCTTGAGGCCACGCGCGCCAGCGTCTCGAAGGAGCTTCTCGGTTTCGCTGTCGATGACGAGGACCTGAACGGATACCTGATGTATCCCAAGGTCTTCCTCGACTACATGGGCCGCCACCGCGTCTACGGCCCGGTTCGCACGCTGCCGACGCGCACGTTCTTCTACGGCATGGAGCCGGGCGACGAGATCACCGCCGAGATCGACCCCGGCAAGACGCTCGAAATCCGGCTTCAGGCCGTGGGCGAAACCACCGAGGATGGCGAGGTCAAGGTCTTCTTCGAACTCAACGGCCAGCCCCGAGTGATCCGGGTGCCAAACCGGCTGGTGAAGTCGCAGACGGCGGCGAAACCGAAAGCGGCCGACGGCAATCCGAACCATATCGGCGCGCCGATGCCCGGCTCCGTCGCCTCCGTCGCGGTCACGGCAGGGCAGAAGGTCAATGCCGGCGATCTTCTTCTGACGATCGAGGCGATGAAGATGGAGACCGGCATCCATGCCGACCGGGCGGCGACCGTGAAGGCGGTCCTCATCCATCCCGGCAGCCAGATCGAGGCGAAGGACCTCCTGGTTGAGCTGGAGTGACCCCTGCCCCGGCCTCGGATTAGCGCCCTGTTAGGATTTCAGGCGCTAGTCTTCGGTCGGGGAACATGAGGGGTGATCGATGACTGATTCAACGCACGCGGCTTTCGAATCCTTTCTCGTCGAGGATGTGATCCTGACGCTCGGCAATCTGCGCGGATCGCTCGAATGGCTCGGCGCCGGGCCGGAACAAAGCCGCGCCGGGCTCGACCGGCTCGACCGCCAGCTCGGACTTCTTGAGGACCGCGCCCGCGCCGTCTGCCGGGAACTGCGCGGCACCCGCCCGGAGGCGCAGGTGGAAGTCGAAAGCTACAACCTTTTCGCCGTGATGCTGGCGCCGTCCGGGCCAGAGGCGGACGACATCTCGATCGAGACCGCGATCCTCGACGCACTGGGCGACGGTGAGGGTTACGATAACAGCCCGGTCTTCCGCAGCCGGCGCGGTTGACCAGCGCAAACGAAAACGGGGGCTCATGGCCCCCGTTCTTCATCGTTCTGGCTGCCCGCCCTCAGGCGGCGCGGACAAACCCGTCGCTCCGGGTGGCCCCGGCGGCCATCAGCGCCAGCATCGCCCCGGTCCGGCCCTCGTCAAGCACCTCGAAGAAGGACGAGTTCGCGGCGGACGCATCCGGCCCCTCGGCGGCGCAATGGATCAGCGCCCCGGAATTGACATAGACGATTTCCTCGCTGGCGAAGCACAGGCTCAGCACCTCGACCGGGCGAAGAAGGTTCCGCTGGCGAATGCCGCGATATCCGACGAGGGCCGAGGCCGGGATCAGTGCGCCGGCGCGGTCGAGCACCTCCTCGGCCACCTTCGAAGTCACCAATACGTATTGGCCGGGCAGTAGGCTGAATTCGGCGCAATTGTCGAGGGCACCTCCCGGCACATGGATGACCTTGGTCTCTGTGGCAGGCCAGACATGATGACGCTCGACCCGGTCGACGGAGCGGAAACCGCCGTCATAGGTGGCGACGCGGGTGCCCCGGGACAGAGTCTCGACCGGGCGCCAGCCCGCTTCGGTTTCGACGAGGCTGCCAGCCAGAACGCCGGCGGCGCCGAAGTCCGGCTCGATATTCAGACCGTGGAGCGTGAGGGAGATCTTCTCGGCGGCGCGGAAGTTCGTGGCGTTCTGCATGAACATGACTTGGGTCCTTTCGCTTGATCTGGTGGCCTTGTCGGCCGATGCGGTGCCATTGCGGCGATGGATCAAGTTCGCACCCAAAATTCGCCCGTATTTCGACATAGTTGCGACGAACCCGCGGCACTATTTCGCCGCGATCCTTAATCCGGACCCGGCACCCCTCTTTGACCCGATTTTTGCGGCAGGTTAGGATTTGAGTAACCATTTTTATATGAAAAACATGGCCTTACGCCACAAAACTCAACCGTGGCGCGAATCGCATTCATCCGGCGCAGGCCGCGAATCGCCGGTTTCCGTCCTGAATCGACCGGCGCCCATCGATCGCTATAGGCCACGGCACGCACTCCGCACGCTGAACCGGAAATTTCTGCCACTCTCGCGCACTTTTCCTCTTGCAGCCGGCAGACAGACTTTATACATCGCTCCCACCCAAGGATGCGGGCGTAGCTCAGGGGTAGAGCATAACCTTGCCAAGGTTAGGGTCGTGAGTTCGAATCTCATCGCCCGCTCCAAAAAACTCGGTGACACGCGCAGGCGGCCGAGCGGGTAAATCAGACGAGATGGAAGCGACATTCACACCTTGTGGCGTGAATGCTTTCCGCCGGGGCAGTCCGACGAAGAGATTGCCTTTGCAGTCCTCGGTTCAGGCGTCATGGCCCCCTTCGGCCCAACCATCCGCTTGGGCCAAGAGGCACAGGTGGCACCGCTCAGAAGAGACCGCGCCCCGAGAATCCTCGCGCGGCGCGGGGCGTCCAGAGCATGGATTGAAAACCGCCATCGCGGGTGCCGACTGGCCGTCTTGCGCCGCCACGGATGTGCTACCGTCAGCCAGACCTTACCTGTCTCAGCGCCGCTCCGGATCGGCGCGGCTGTCCTCGGGCAACCTCAATCCCGGTACGTAGATCGTGCATTGCGCCCGTCCGCGCCGCTTGGAGACGTAGAGGGCGGTATCGGCATCGCTCAGCATCCGGCTGGCATCCGGGTGGTCGTAGTGTTTGGACAACGTCGCACCGATGCTGCCGGATATCCGGCAAGCCTCACCCTCGAACATCACCGGCACTTCGAGTTCGGCAATGGTGCGCCGGCCGATCGCGGTGATCATCGCCTCGTCCACTGGGCCCGGCAGGATCATCACGAACTCATCCCCGCCGACACGCGCGACGATGTCCTGCTTGCGCGTCGTCCGGCGCAGGACCCTCGCTACATGCATCAGCACGACGTCGCCCGCCGCATGACCGAGCGTGTCGTTGACCGCCTTGAAGAAATCGAGGTCGAGATGCAGCAGCGCAAATTCCTGCCCGCCACGCGCCACGGTGTCGAGGGCCCGCGCGAGCGCGAGGTCAAGCGCGCGGCGATTGGCCAGCCCGGTCAGCGCGTCGGTCTGGGCCTGCTCTTCGGCCGCGCGCTGCGCGGTCTGGAGCCGCCGGTTCAGCGCCGCGAGTTCCTCCATCACGACTGCCTTGACCTCGGTCAGGTAGAGAAGTTCCACGGTCAGGTCGGTTGGTGCAAAGTCGGCATTGTTCAGCGCATGGTCGCGAACGGCATCGGCCGCCGCGATTCCGAAGGAGAGGTTGACGACCACCCCTTGCCCGTCCTGGAGCGGCACGACAAGGCCGCGCAGGGCTGTGTAGGGGGGCTCGCGCAGCGCCAGATGCAGGCGCTGCCCCGCCATGCGCCGCACCTCGTCCATCCCCTGCGCCGACTGGGGCTTGCGGATATCGAACACGTCGAGAAAGCGCGAGCCGATGAGCGTGTCACGCTCGCACAGCTTGGCGAGCGTCGGTCCGAGCGCGCGGATATGGCCCGTGGGCGCGACCCAGAGAAACATCGGCATCAGGCGGCCGAGGTCGCACTCAGCGATCAGCGCCGGATCGTGATGCGGGGTGCCGTCCATCATATCCCCTCCGGCCGGGCGAGGTCGAACCGCCGGCCCGTGGCGAAGCGTGCCTCCAGCAGTTCGATCCCGACGGTTTCCGGCCCGCCGCTGCCCCCGGCGGCCTCGATCAACGCCAGCGCCCCGTAATCGTCGGCCATCGCGCGCAGGATGCCCGCGAAGACGGCGCCAAAGCCTTCGTGTTCGGCACCGCAGATCAGGATGAATCGGCCCTGCCCCGCCGCCCTCAATTCTAGCTCCGGCATGTCGAGGTCCGGCACGGCGAGGTGCACGCGGTCGGGCAGTTCGTCGAGCGACTGCAGGAAATCGGCATAGTCGACGCCGCCGAACCGCAGAAGCCGCCGCAGGGGTTCGAGACCGACGAGGTAGATGCCGACATCTTCCAGAAGCGCCTCGCGCGGTTTGCCGAGCTGCCGCGCGGCGGCATCGATCATCGCATCGGTCAGCGCGTCGTCATAGATCAGCAACGCCTCAAACCCGTTCGGGTCGATCCCGGCCTCTTCCGCGACCGACTGCCACCGCGCGACACCATAGGTGTCGCGCAGGAAACACTGAACCGACCGGTTGACGAGCCCGTGCATCTGACCTTCCTTTCGCGCGCCCAAGCCTATGCCGGGCCGCGTTAAGAAAGGGCAAAGCCGCTCAGAAGTCCGTCGGCGCGCCGCCTTCTTCCTTGCGGCGGGCGACGAAGGTCCTGAGTTCCTCCTTCACGGCATCGTCCATCGGCGGCGCCTCGAACTCGGCGAGGATCGCCTTGGCGATGCGGTGCGCGCGTTCCGCCGTCCAGACCGACCCGTCGAGTTGCCAGGCCTCGAAGTCGCGCCAGTCGGAGGCGATGGGCTGGTAAAAGGCCGTGGCGTAACGGTCCTGGGTGTGCTGGCAGCCGAAGTAATGCCCCTCCGGCCCGACCTCTGCGATCGTGTCGATGGCGAGATCCTCGGGCGTCGTCGACCAGGTCGCGGGCTCCATGTAGCGCTGCATCATCTGCAACACTTCGCAGTCCATGACGAACTTCTCGGGCGACGCGATGAGCCCACCCTCGAGCCAGCCGGCCGCGTGATAGACCATGTTGGTCCCCGACTGCATCGCCGCCCAAAGCGAATTGGAGGTTTCCCACATCGCCTGCCCGTCCGGCACGTTGGCCGCGCAGACCCCCGAGGATCGCAGCGGCAGCCCGTAGAAGCGCGCCATCTGGCCGGTCATCTGCGTCGCGCGCATGTATTCGGGCGTACCGAAGGCCGGTGCCCCGGACTTCATGTCGACGTTCGAGGTGAAGGTGCCGATCATAGACGGCGATCCGGGGGCAGCGTATTGCAGAAGGGCGATCGCCGACAGCGCCTCGGCCACCGACAGGGTGACCGCGCCGGCCATCGTCACAGGCGCCATCGCGCCGGCCAGCGTGAAGGGGGTCACGACGACAAGCTGCCCCGCCCGCGCCAGCCTCAGCGCCCCGTCGATCATCGGGAAGTCGTGCTTGAGCGGCGAGACCGAGTTGATGTTGGTGTACATCCGCGGCTTGGCGCGGAATTCCTCGTGGCTGAGCCCGCCGGCGATGCGCACCATCTCCAT
>JBNKFC010000255.1:0-20476 GCA_050289105.1 Paracoccaceae bacterium
GCCGCCTGCGATCCAGCGCAGCGCACCGATCAGGATGCGCCGCGCGATTTCAGGCCCGAGACGCCGGAACTCCGCGCGCGAAAGCAGGACTTCGCCTGCCCGCGTCTGCGCCATCTGCTCCGCCTTTTCCGATGCCGCAACACGGAGCGCCCCCTGCGCCATTGCGAGGTTGGACGTGACGGTAGACAGCTTTTCGACCGTGATGCCGAGGGGCCTTAGCGCCTCCAGAGCCTTGCGCGCCCGCACCCGGGCGAACCTCTCATCCACATTTGACGGGTCCTCGATCCAGGTGATCGCGTTCCGGGTCAGATAGCCCCGAAGCTCCTCGCGCGGTGTCAGCAGATATGGCCGCGCCCAGCGGATGCCCGCCTCACTCCACGCGGGCCGCATCCCTGCCAGCCCGTCGATCCCCGCCTCGCGCGCCAACCCCATCAGAAAGGTCTCGGCCTGATCGTCGGCGGTATGGCCAATCACCACGTGGCCGATGCCGTTCGTCTGCGCCCATTCGGAGATGAGGCCATAGCGTGCGCGCCGGGCCTGATCCTGCAGGTTGCCCTTGATCGTCCCGTGATCCCAAACCAGCGTGTCATGCCGGACGCCGAGCGTTTTGCAGAGGTCGGCGACGAACCGCGCCTCCCCGGCAGCATCGGGCCTCAGCCGGTGGTCGACCGTCACCGCCCGGACCTCGCCACCGCGATAGGCCTGAACGCGCGCGAAAAGATGGAGAAGCGCCATCGAGTCGCTGCCGCCCGAAACGGCCACGCCGATCACGCGAGGTTTCTCGCGAAGAAAGGCGCAGTCGGCGAAATGCAGAAGAAAGGCGTCCTCGCCTTCCGACAGCGGCCAGGCTTCGTCCGTCACTGACAGCCGAGCGACCGCATCGCGGTCCCGGCCTCAACGGCTTCGGGCGCGGTCGGGAAGCGGGTTCCAACCTCGCCCAGGGTCACGCATGCTTCCTGCGACTGGCCGAGGATACCGAGCGAGGCGCCAAGCTTAAGAAGCGCGGCCGGGGCGCGCGGCCCGTTGGGGGCCCCGGAAAACGCGTCGAGATAGGCTCGCGCGGCATTCGAGGTTTCGCCGAGTTGCGCCAGCGCGTCGCCGCGCAGGAAGTGCGCCTCGCCGGTCAGGGGGCCGCCCGTATAGGTCTGGGTGAAGGCCGCAAACTGGTCGGCGGCGCCGCGAAAGTCACCGGAATCGAGCGCCGCCTTCGCCCGATCGAAATCCGCCTGTTCACTGACGGCAAGCTCGGGCACGCCCGAGGGGGTGACTTCAGGAAGCGACGTGACGGCCGGCGCCGTGGCACCGCCCGCGTCGCCGCCGAGGGTTGCGGTGATCGGCAGGTTCGCCGGATCGCAGCCCTCTTCAAGTTCGCAAAGCCGGAATTCCAGATCGCCGACCCGGTTCGTGCCGTCCGCGACGACCCGGTTAACCCGGTTCTGCAGCGCCTCGGTATCCGAGGTGAGCCGCGACAACTCCGCCTCGATCGCATTCATCCGTTCGAGCGCCGACGCCCCGCCCGCCGCCTGCATCGCCGCCTCGCCGCCGGTCAGAAGTTCCGAACGGAGCGCCTGCAACTCTCCCGCAAGCGTGCCAAGCTCGGCCCGGATGTCGGCCAGCGTCTGGGCCCGGTCCTGCGCGATGGCCGGCGAGAAGGGGGCGGCCAGAACGGCCGCCACCAGAAACGAGCGAAGCCCCCGGATCATGCCGTGCCGCCTCAGACGCCTGCGCCCGCGCCGACCACGGTCACAGCGCGACGGTTCTGGGAATAGCAGGCTTCGTCCGAACAGACCGCCAGAGGACGTTCCTTGCCGTAGGACACGGTCTGAAGCCGCGCCGCCGACACCCCTTGCGAGATCAGGTAGGCCTTCACCGCATTCGCGCGACGATCACCGAGCGCGAGGTTGTATTCCCGCGTGCCCTGCTCGTCGGCATGACCCTCGATGATGGCCGTATTCGCCGGATGCTGGTTCAGCCAGACCGCCTGCTGCGCAAGCGTCGCCTGCGCTTCGGCCGTCAGCGTCGACTGGTCGACGGCGAAGAGGACGCGATCACCAATCGTCTGGTTGAAATAGGCGATGGAATTGGGGTCGCTCGGGTCGCCGAGGCCACCTGCGGTGATGCCGCCGGCACCGGCCCCCATACCCGCGCCAGCGCCACCAGCGCCGAAGCGGTCGGGGTTGTTGCAGGCCGCGAGCGCGAGGCTGCCGGCCAGAAGGAGGATCGTGGAAAACTTGTTCATCGGGTTCACTGCCTTTGTTCTTGGCTCGATGGCCGTTACCATATCATTCCGCGTTCCGCTTGGAAACGCACTGTCTCAGGGCAGAAGCGGCGACCACGCCGGATCCGAGGCGCCGCCGTCCATCGGCACGGGACGCAGGTTGCGGCCCGAGATGTCCACCGAGAAAAGCTGCGCCGCGCCGCCCGCGCCGGGGCTTTCGCGGGTGAACATGATCACCCGTCCGTTCGGCGCCCAGGTCGGGCCTTCGTCGAGGAACGACGCCGTCAGCAGGCGCTCCTCGCTGCCATCGGTGCGCATCACGCCGATATGGAAGCGGCCCGCATTCTGCTTGGTGAAGGCGATCATGTCGCCCCGGGGGCTCCAGACCGGGGTGCCGTAGCGCCCTTCGCCGAAACTGATCCGCGTCGCCTCGCCGCCGCCGGCCGGCATGATGTAAAGCTGCTGGTTCCCGGAGCGGTCGCTTTCGAAGACGATGCGGCTGCCGTCGGGCGAGAAGGAGGGCGCGGTCTCGATCGAGGGCGCGTTCGTAAGCTGCGTTGTCTGACCAGAAGATAGCTGCATCGAGTAGAGGTCGGTATTGCCGTCCTGCGAGAGCGAGAAGACGACCGTGCCGCCATCCGGCGAAAAGCGCGGCGCGAAGGTCATGTTGCCGGAAAGATCGGCAAGCGCCTGCGACGTGACGGACGCGATGTCCATCAGCTTGATCCGCGGGAACCCGGTCTCGAACGAAGTATAGAGGATGCGGTCGCCCGAGGGCGAGAAGCGCGGGGCCAGGACGATGGTGGAACTGTCGGTCAGGTACTGCACGTTGGCGCCGTCGTAATCCATGATCGCGAGACGCTTGAGCCGGGCATCCTTCGGCCCGCTTTCCGAGACATAGACGACGCGGCTGTCGAAATAGCCGGTCTCGCCGGTGATTCGCGAATAGATCTGGTCCGCCACCTTGTGCGCGATCCGCCGCCAGTCGCCCTGCCCGCCACCGAACTGCATGCCGGAACCAAGCTCGGCGCCGGAAAACACGTCGTAAAGCCGGAACTTCACATTGATGCGGCCGTCCGATCCGAGCGCCACCGCCCCGGTGACGAGCGCCTGCGCGTTGATCGCCTTCCAGTCGGCATAGGCCACCGGCGCGTCGAAGCTCGTCACCGGGCTGATGAAAGCCGAGGCCGGGATCTCGCGGAAAAGACCGGTGCCCGAGAGGTCCGCCGCCACGACCTGGGTGACCAAAGACGCAACCTCTCCCGCACCGGGATTTTCGGCGACGAAGACGGGCGCCGCGAAGGGCAATGGTTCGATCACGCCATCCTCGATGACGATCCGCAGCGGGCCCGACTGCGCCATGGCGGCGGGCGCGGTCAACCCGACGACGGCGAGTGCGACGCAAAGCGATTTGAAGATACTCATGACTTCCCCTTTTCTTCGGGTGCGTTTCGGGTTGCGGCTTTCGGGGCCATCGCGACGCGGGTCATTTCATCCTCATCTTTTCAGGATTGAAGACGATTTCAACCTCGCGCCACTGCTCGTATTTCTCAGGCGGCAGCGGGTAGCCGTTTTTCGCGCAGCGAATGATTGCGCGGCGGCCGGCCTCATAGGCCTGGTTCGCCGCGGTTTCGTCGCCGCCCTCGTAGCCGATCATGTGGATCGAATTGGTGATGGGCATACCGGACTGGTCCATGCTCACACCGACCGTGACCACGGTATTGAGCGCGTCGGTCGACAGCGCGCCGACGTTCCAGCACTGCTTGACCGCAATCACCAGCGCGTCCTTCTCGCCGCCGGTCATCGGCGGGCCGGAAGGCGCCATGCCGGTGCCCGGAGCGGGCGTGTCGGACTGTTCGCCGGCCAGCGCCTCGGCAAGCGCGTCCGCGACAGCGTCGTTCGTCGGCGCGTCCGGCTCCGGTGCGGCGGCGGTCTCGGTCGCGGCGGGTGCCGGTGCCGGCTCGGGTTTCGGTTCGGCGGGCTTCGGCTTGGCGGGTTTCGACTTCGGCCGAACCGAGCTTTGCGGCGCGGCCGAGGCAAGTTCGGTCTGGTCCTTGTTGGCCTCCGTCTCAAGCACCTGCCCCGTTTCGGGCGGCGCCGCGGCCTCGGTTTGCTCGACCGGGGTCGGCTCCGGCGACGGCTCTGGCGTGGTTTCGGCCACCGCCTCGGGCGCCACGTCGGCGTTTTCTGCCGGCACCTCGGTCGGATCCGGCGCAACGATGGGCGCGGCCTTCGGATCGGGCTGGACCTCGGTCGGAAGCGCGTCGGCGGGGGTTTCGACGGGCGGGGCGGGCGGGGTCGGCGGGGTGTCCTCCACCACCGTCTCGGGCGGCGTCAGCTCCGTCACGTCGGGGGCGGTGTCGGGTTCGGGCTGCGGCTCCGGTTCCGCCGGCTGGGCCGGTTCGGGCGCGGTCTCGGCGACCGGCGCATCCGGGGTTTCCTCGGCGGCGGGCGGTTCGGGAACCGAAGGCGCCGGCGGCGCCTCTGTCGCGGCTTTCGGTGCTGCGGCCTGAAGCGCGCTGAACTCCGCTTCCGACATCAGCGTGACTTCAGCCGTCGAGACCGGGGGCGGCAGGTCGTGCGAAAAGAAGATCCCGCCCAGGATAAGCCACAGGATCGCGCCGAGATGCGCGACCCCGGAGACGATCATGCCGATGCGCTCTGACCGGTCCATGGGCATCCGCCCTAGTTCCCCGCCTGCCCGTTGAAGCCCGGGCCGCCCGCGTCGGTCACGAGGACGATATTGGAAAATCCGCCCGAGTTCAGCGCGCCCATGACCTGCACGACGCGCTCATAGGGGATCTTTCCGTCGGCCCGCAGGAAGAGCTTGTCACCCGTTCGTTCCGCCGCGATGGCCTTGAGCTTGGCGATCAGCTCGGCGTCGGCGACGGGCGTGTTCTGGATCGAGATCGCGCCATCCTCCTGGACCGAGATCGTCAGAGGCTCTTCCTGCTCGGTCGCCACCGCCTGCGCGGCGGTCTTCGGCAGTTCGAGCGGCACGCCGACGGTCAGCAAGGGCGCCGCGACCATGAAGATGATCAAAAGCACCAGCATCACGTCCACGAAGGGCGTGACGTTGATCTCGCTCATCACGGCCGCCTTGCCGCGCCCGCCACGGCGGCGGTGCCTGCCGCCCCCGCCACCCTTGATCACTCCCGCGCCCATCGCTCAGGCGTCCAGCTGGCGTGACAGGATCGTGGCGAATTCGTCGGCAAAGGCCTCGTAGCCCGCGATGATCCGGTCGCTGTCGGTCGAGAGCTTGTTGTAGAAGATGACGGCCGGGATCGCGGCGAGAAGGCCGAGAGCGGTTGCGACCAGCGCCTCCGCAATGCCCGGCGCCACGACGGCGAGCGAGGTGTTCTGGCTGATCGCGATCTGTTCGAATGCGACCTTGATGCCCCAGACCGTGCCGAAGAGGCCGACGAACGGCGCGGTGGATCCGACGGTCGCCAGGAACGGCAGCCCCCGCGTCAGGTTCTCGGTCGCCTTGACGATCGCCACATCCATCGACCGGTCGATCCGGGCCTGGGCACCTGCGATCAGCTCGCCCCCTTCCCGGTGGGACCGCCGCCATTCGACCATGCCGGAGGCGAAGATCTTCTCCGACGCCCCGTCGGGCTGCGATCCGATCTTTTCGAACAGCTCGTCGAGCGGCTCGCCCGACCAGAAGGCCCGGTCGAAGATCGAGGCCTCATGCCGGGCTTTGCGGTACGAGATGAACTTCTGCACGATGATCGACCACGACCAGAAGCTGGCCGCGGTCAGGAGAAGCATTACCAGTTTGACGACGAAGGATGCGCGCCAGAAAAGCGCAAGCAAGGAGAAGTCAATCTCCTGCGCCATCGCGAGGGTTTGGGTATCCATGTGTTACTGCTCGCCGGTTAGGCCACGTTTTCGCGGCTCTCTTATTGAAATTTATATCCGGCTTTAAGTGGGAATGCCAACACATCTGCGTCAGCTGTCCGCACGAAACCGCCAACGTCAGTGCAAAGCCGGCGCCAGCCGTCGGCGAAGTTCCGCCGGAACCCGCGCCGGTGCGCCGGCGTCGGTCAGGCAGACGAGCGTGACGACGGATTGAAACACCCTTTCCCCGGCGCGGGTGATGACCTGCTCCAGAACGATGCGCGCACCGGTGAAGGCCTCGACCCGCGTCTCGACGACCAGTTCGTCGTCGAAACGGGCCGGACGCAGGTAGTCCGCCTCCACCCGGCGCACGGCGAAGACGATCCCCTCCTCGGTCTTGAGCCGCCCCTGATCGACGCCGAGCGTGCGGACCCATTCGGTCCGGGCGCGCTCGATGAACTTCAGGTAATTGGCATAGTAGACGATCCCGGCAAGATCGGTATCTTCATAGTAGACGCGGATCGGCAGGCTGTGGGTCATGCGTCACGGTCCCGGTTGTGGCGCGACGAACCTATGCGGCCACCCGGACGGACACAAGAATGACAAGTTGGGCCACCGCGTCCGGAAGGGCACCAATCCGCCTTTTCCGGCCGATAGGGCGAACATGGGCTTGGCAGGGGCGCCCCTTCTCCTGTAGCCAAAGTGAAGATCATCGCCCGCAACGCCCGGGCGACAGCGCCAGGCAGGAGCCAGAATGACAAGATCGGTAATCGAGGAAGACCTCACAATCGACGGCAATGTCGTCTCCAAGGACGGCGACATCGACGTGAAGGGCAAGGTGAACGGCGACATTACCTCGCGCTCGGTCGACGTCCACGTCGCGGGCCAGGTCCAAGGCGCGATCACCGCGGATTCGGTGACGATCCAGGGCAAGCATTCCGGCCGGATCGAATGCAGCGAACTCTCGCTCGAGAAGAACGCCGAGGTGAAGGCCGACGTGAAGGCGCAGACCCTGTCTTCGGAAAAGGGTGCGCGCCTCGTCGGCAAGGTGCAGATCACCGGCGGCTGACCTCGCGCGCGGCCCCTTTGCGCCGGCGCCACTTCGTGGTTAGATCGCGGGCGGAGACGCGTAGATGACCAATCCCGACGATCCCCTCGCCGGCGCCAATGCCGGGCAGGCTGCGTTCTGGACCTCGGGTCCGGGGCTGAAATGGGCTGCAAACCACGGAAAGCTCGACGCGCTTTTTGCACCCATCACGGCGGAACTTCTGGACCGGGCATCGATCGAGACCGGCGCTGATGTGCTCGACATCGGCTGCGGCGCTGGCGACACGACCCTAGCAGCCGCCGGCAAGGCTGGTCCGACAGGCCGGGTCATCGGCCTCGACATATCGCAAACCCTCCTTTCGGTGGCGCGCGGCCGCGCGGCGGGGCGACCGGGCATCGACTTCCTCCTCGCCGATGCGCAGACCCACGACTTCGCCGCGGAGCGGCATGACCTCCTGCTCTCGCGCTTCGGGTTGATGTTCTTCGCCGATCCGGTCGCGGGGTTCGCCAATTTGGCGCGCGCCCTGAAGCCCGGCGCGCGCGCCACTTTCGTCACTTGGGCACGGGTCGAGGACAACCCCTGGAACCGCGACGCCAAGGCCGCTGGTGTCGCGCGTCTCGGCCCCGTTCCCGCCGACGAACCCCGCGCGCCGGGACAGTTCGCGTTCGCCGAGATCGGCTACGTCACCGATATTCTCCGGGATGCCGGCTTCACCGAGATAACCGGCGAAGAGACAGAGAGCTGCCTCATCGTCGCCGGCACGGCCGAGGACGCGGCCGACCTCGCGACCGGGATCGGCCCGGTTTCGCGGATCTTGCGCGAGAAGGCGGGCACCGAGGCGGACCGCGCCGCCATCGCCGCCGACCTCGCCGGTATGTTCCGCCGCTTCGAAAGACCGGACGGCGTGCGCGTCCCGGCCGTGGTCAACTTCTTCTCGGCCCGCCGGCCCTGATCCGGCCCCGGGGCCGCAGACGTCATCCAGCGGAGACGCCTGCGGCGTCACTCTCAGGGTGGCTGCGCGCCAAAGGCGCTCCGCGTGTCTTTTTTGGTGTCTTTCGCAGGCGCAGGACCGGTCGCGCCTTTCGTCTTAGGACGACGCGGTGATCCGCGCCGCGATCCTCAGCGCATGGCTTTGGTTATGCGCAACTTCGGGCAAGACCGGATCGTAGGCCGCGCGGATGACGTCGGCGATCTCGGGCCGAAGGATGACCTTCTCGCCGACGAGGCCCAACGGCGAGCGGTCGATGAAGGCGCGGTCAGACCAGAGAAGCATCACCTGCGCGGCAAGGCTCAGGGCAACCGTCTCGGCGGGGAGTTCGGCCATGGCGTCGTCGACGCGAAGGAAGGCGATGCAGGCGCGGATCGCGCCACTTTCCTCGAAGCGGAAATGCCGGTACTGCGTGGCGCTCTCCTTGCGGAGCCTTGCCACGCGCAATTCCAGCCCCTCCACGAGGCGGCCGAGATCGGGCACATCGAGAAGCTCCGACCAGTCGCGGACGAAGAAGATCATCAGGTTCGCGCCCTGCTCGGGATCGGTCTCGGCCATCTTGTGGCCGGCCAGTGTCACGACCGCTTCGAGCGCGCCCTTCACCACCGCCAGCGTCGCATCGCTGACGCCGAAGACCACCGGGACGATAGGCCGCGCCCAACGCGCGAACAGGTAGTCTCCGGACGCTCTCGTGAACAGCGCGGCAATCTCCTCGGGCGTCACGGGCTTCCCTTTCACTGTGGCGAAAATACCTCCGCCGGAGGCATAGAAGTTTTGTCCCGCCGCCTCAACCCGGCTGACGCAGCCGTTCCCGGCGCGACCTTGGCCGGGGAAACGACCGTCATTTCACGAAGAGATCGCCCTGCCCCGGCGCTTTCGGCGCGGCCAAACCGAGATGGGTCCAGGCCTTGCCCGCCAGCATCCGCCCCCGCGGTGTTCGCTGGATCAGCCCCTGCTGCAGGAGGAACGGCTCGATCACCTCCTCGATCGCGTCGCGCGCTTCGCTCAGCGCCGCCGAAAGCGTCTCGACCCCGACCGGCCCGCCGGCATAGTTCTCCGCGATCAGCGTCAGGTAGCGCCGGTCCGCCCCGTCGAGTCCGAGGTGATCGACGCCAAGCCGCGTGAGCGCGGAATCCGCGATCTCCCGCGTCAGCCGCCCGTTGCCTTCGACCAGCGCGAAATCAACTACCCGCCTGAGAAGTCGCCCCGCGATCCGCGGCGTCCCCCGCGCCCGTTTCGCGATTTCTAGCGTCCCTTCCGGATCGGACGGGATCCCCATCATCCGCGCCCCGCGCGTGACGATATGATCAAGTTCGGGCACCGTATAGAATTGCAGGCGCGTGGGAATCCCGAACCGGTCTCGAAGCGGCGTGGTCAGCAGGCCAAGCCGCGTCGTCGCCCCGACCAGCGTGAAGGGCTGCAATTCGATCCGCACGGTCCGCGCCGCCGGCCCCTCGCCGATGACGAGGTCAAGCTCGAAATCCTCGAGCGCCGGGTAGAGCACCTCCTCCACCGCCGGATTGAGCCGGTGGATCTCGTCGATGAAGAGGACGTCACGCGCCTCGAGATTGGTGAGGATCGCAGCAAGGTCCCCCGCCCGCGCCAATACCGGCCCGGACGTCATGCGGAAGTTGACGCCAAGTTCCTTCGCCATGATCTGCGCCAGCGTCGTCTTGCCGAGGCCGGGCGGCCCGTGAAAGAGCGTGTGGTCCATCGCCTCGCCTCGCCGCCGGGCGCTTTCGATGAAGACGCGCAGGTTCGCCCGCGCCTCTTCCTGCCCGACGAAATCCGACAGGCTCTGCGGGCGCAGGCTGCGGTCCGCGTCCTCGGGTTGCGGGGCGGGTCGAAGCGTGGGGTCCGGTTCCATGGCCTACCCCTTCGGCATCAGGAGTTTCAGCGCCGCGCGGATCAGCGCTGGCGCCTCGGCGCCATCGTTCGCGCCGGCAGCCTCCGCCACGGCGGCGGCCGCCTCGCCCTGCCCGTAGCCGAGGTTGATCAGTGCCGACAGCGCGTCGGCCGTGGCGGAGGCCGACGCAGATGGGCGCGTCGCGGCTTTCGGCGCGGGTTTGGCGGCCGGCGTTTCGATCACCTCCCCTTCCGGCGCGGGAACATCGACCGAGAGCGCCCCGCCGAGCGCCATGACCGTCGGCGCCTTGTCCTTCAGCTCCATCACCACCCTTTGCGCGAGCTTTGGGCCGACGCCGGGTGCGGCCTTGACCGAGGTCCAGTCTCCCAGTGCAATGGCGCGGCCCACACCTTCGGCGCCGAGCGTGCCGAGAATGGCCATCGACGCCTTGGCGCCAACACCCTGAACCGTGGTCAGGAGCCTATGCCATTCCTTCTCGAGAAGCGTCGGGAAGCCGAAGAGTTGCAGAAGATCCTCGCGCACAAGAAGCTCTGTATAGAGTGCGACCGCCTCGCCCACCGGCGGCAGCGACGCGGCGGTGCGTTGGGAGACATGGACAACATATCCGACGCCGCGCACGTCGATGAGAACGTGATCCATGGCGCGGTGCAGGATCACCCCGGCAATACGACCGATCATGCGGCCCCTTTCAGCGCGGCGGCGAGCCGGCCCGCGCTTTGCAGATGATGCGCATGGCAGATCGCGATGGCGAGCGCGTCCGCCGCGTCTGGCCCCGCCAGATCGACGCCTGGAAGCTGATAGCGCACCATGTGAGCGATCTGGGCCTTGTCGGCATGTCCGACGCCAACGACCGCTTTCTTCACGGCATTCGGGGCATATTCGCCGACCACGAGTCCGGCCTGCGCCGGGACCAGCATCGCGATCCCGCGCGCCTGGCCAAGCTTGAGCGTCCCGGCGCCGTCCTTGTTCACGAAGGTCTGTTCCACCGCCGCCGCATCGGGTGCATGCTCCGCGACGACCTGGGTGAGCGCCGTGAAGAGCGACAAGAGCCGCGTCGCGAGATCTGGTCCCGCGGAGTGGATGATGCCATTGGCAACGTGAACGAGTCGCGAACCGGACGCCTCGATCACGCCCCACCCGAGATTCCTGAGGCCCGGATCGATCCCTAGAACGCGCATCTGCCCCTCATCTGTTGCTTTTTTCCCACGACTAGCACGAAAAGCGAACATCGCAAAGGGTGAATGGCCTCCCGGCGCCCCGTTCCGCCCCGGCGGCACGGTGGATCAAATTCGTCGCTGCAAGTGCGAAATGCGACACATTTTGCACTTGCAGAAACGTTTTTATTACAATCAGTTACAGAGACCCTCACCTATGCACGGAATGCATGACCGGGCTGCGGGCCGCGCTCTTGTCGTCCCTGAAGCGCCCAATTATCTGACGCCTCGAAGCAGGGATGCACGCTTTTGATGCATCCGGAAAATTCGAGGAAATGAAAATGTCCGTTTATGAATCGCACCGCGCCGGCAGCCACTTCAGCGGCTTCTTCGGCACACTGGTTTCGACTTTCGCCGCCTGGAACGACGCCCGCGTCACCCGCAATGCTCTGTCCCGCCTGTCGGACCGTGAGCTTGACGATATCGGTCTGAGCCGTGGCGACATCGACACGATCGTGACGCGCGCCTGATCAAGCCGCGCTGTAGCGACCCGGAGTCGCCAAAGGCCGTGCGGGGATATCCCGGCACGGCCTTTCTATTTTGGTCCGCATCGGGACGATTTTAGTAGATCGCCTTGCGGATCTGCTCGGCCACGAGGAGCGTCAGCGGATCTGCCTGCAGGACATAGGCGCCGACATGCTCGACGGTACTGCCGTCCTGCAATGCGGCGATGCGCTCTTCGTAGCGGTCGGGCCCGATCGAGGCATAAACCGCCGACTTGATCGCGACGATCGTCATGAGGACAAGGACAAGCGGTCCCAGAAGCCCCGCCCGCCGCAGCGGGCGCTGACGCGCCTTGTAGTAGGACATGCCGAGCGTGCCATTGGCTTCAAAGCCGCCGCCGGCGTCATGGATCCGCTCGATCCGGCCGAGCCGGCCGTAAAAATTCTGCAAATTCCGATCGACCATGTCGATCCCCCAAGTCTCGCGCCCCCGCACATGTCGAGCGTGAGGAAACTTTGTGGCGAAAATGCGGCGCGCGGCGAGGTTAATCGGATTGGCCACGGCGCAGAACCAATGTGGTCCATTCGCCGATTTCGTCGCGCGAAACGACAAAAAACCCGTTGGATTTGTAGGCGGACGCCACCGCATCCGCCTGCGCATTAAGGATTCCGGACAGAATCGCGTAGCCGCCCGGCCCGGTCATTCTGGCCATGTCCGGCGCAAGCTCGATCAGCGGGCCTTTGAGGATGTTCGCGAAGACGAGGTCGAACGGCGCCTTGGCGCGCAGGTCCGGATGATCGAACCCCGCCGCTTCGACGCATGTCACGCGCCCCTGCAACCCGTTCGCAGCGACATTGGCCTTCGCCACGTCGACGGCGACGGGGTCGATGTCCGAAGCGATGACCGGATCGGGCCAGATCGACGCCGCCGCCATCGCCAGGACCGCCGTGCCGCAACCGATATCGGCGACGTTCCGGCCGTGGAACCCTGCCCGGTCGAGCCGGTCGAGCGCCAGGAGACAGCCGAGCGTCGTGCCGTGATGCCCGGTTCCGAAGGCCATCGCCGCCTCGATCAGAAGCGCCACCTTGCCCTCGGGCACCCGGTCGGCATCATGGCTGCCATAGACGAAGAACCGGCCCGCCTCGACCGGCTGAAGATTGCGCTTCACATGCGCGACCCAGTCGGTTTCCGGCACCTCCGAGACTGCGAAGGGCTCCGCCCCGTAGATCGCGGCCATGAGCGCCAGTTCGATGGAGTTAGGTTGCTCTTCGAAATAGACCCCCACCTCGTACCGCCCCGACCCGTCCTCGATCTCGAAACAGCCGATGCCGGTCGGCTCAGGCAGGAAGTTCTCCATTGCCTCGGCCAGCGCCTCGGCGCGCTCCCGGTCCGGAAGGGTTGTCAGGGCGGCGTAGGTGGGCATGGGGCATCCTTCCCGGGGGCGAGCGGCGGCTTTGCGCGGCCCTATAGCCCCCGGGCGGGGATGCCTGCAACCCGTGATCCTGCCGCGACGTCACGCGAGACGACCGCGCCGGCGGCGACGATGGCCCCGTCACCGATGGTCACGCCAGGCAGAAGGATCGCCCCGCCGCCGATCCAGACATCGGCGCCGACCGTCACCGACAGCGCACGTTCGATGCCGACGCGGCGCTTTTCGGGGTCGCGGTGATGATCGGCGCAATAGATGTGGACGCCCGGCCCGAGCATGGTGCCCGCGCCGATCCGCACCGGCGCACTGTCGAGGACGACGCAGCCGGCGTTTAGATAAACCCGATCGCCAAGCGTCAGGTTGATCCCATAGGAGCAATGGAACGGCGCCTCGATCCAGCAGTCGCTGCCGAGCGTGAGGAGATCCGCGAGAAGCGGGCTGCAGGCGCCCCGCGCATCGGGCTCCATCACCCGGTGCTGGTGGCAGGCCCGTCGCGCCGCCCGGCGCATCTCCTCATAGGCTTCGTCGAGACACGAGTACCACTCCCCGCTCGCCATCACCTCACGCGGGGTTCGCTCCATGTCAGGCCTTGAGGCCGATGGGGTAGGTCACCCCGGTGCCGCCGACGCCGCAATAGCCGGCCGGGTTCTTGGCAAGGTATTGCTGGTGGTAGTCCTCGGCGAAGTAGAACGGCTCGGCGGGTTTGATCTCGGTCGTGATCGCGCCGTAGCCGGCGGCCCTCAGGCGGTCGGCATAGACCTTGCGGCTCGCCTCTGCCGCCGCGGCCTGCGCCTCTGAATAGGTGTAGATGCCCGACCGGTACTGCGTGCCGACATCGTTGCCCTGCCGGTTGCCCTGCGTCGGGTCATGGCCTTCCCAGAAGACCTTCAGAAGGTCGTCGTAGGAGATCACCTTCGGATCGTAGATCACCCGCACCACCTCGTTCTGCCCGGTGAGACCGGTGCAGGTTTCCTTGTAGGTCGGATTTGGAGTGATCCCGGCGGAATAGCCGACCATCGTCAGCCAGACCCCATCCAGTTGCCAGAACTTGCGCTCCACGCCCCAGAAGCACCCCATGCCGAACATCGCCTCTTCCATGCCCTCGGGCACCGGCGACTTGAGTGGGCGGTGGAAGATGAAATGCGCCTCGGCCGTCGGGATTGGCTCGGCGCGGCCCGGCAGGGCCTCGTCCTTCGCGGGCATGTCGGATTTTTTTCCGAAGAGGGCGTTCAGCATGTCACTCTCCTACTCTGCGGCGGCAGCGACGGGCTGCGGCCGGTTCAGGGACCGTATATAGCGCCAGGCGAGCCATGCGGCTACGGAACCCGCGATCACATTGACGAGCGCATTTGCCCAGACCACGCCTTCCGCCCCGGCAAGGGCGGCCATCGCCATTCCGGCGGGGAACATCAGAAGGCCATCGCGGAACCAGTTGGCGGCGGTGGACCACAGGGGCCTGGCCAGGTTGTTGAAGGTCGCGTTGGCGACGAAGAGCGCGCCGGTGAAGATGAAGGCTGCCGCCGCGTAGTGGGTGAATGTGCGCACGACCGCTTCGCCATCGGCCGACAGCCCGAAGGAACTGGCGATCGGACCGCTCAACGCCGCCATAAGCGCCCAGGTGACAAGCGTATAGGCCGCGCAGAATTTCAGCGCCGCCCAGTAGGCCTCACCCACCCGGTCCGGGCGGCGCGCGCCGTAATTCTGGCCGATGATGCCACCGATGGCGCCAGACAGCGCAAAGATCCCGCCGAAAGCGAGGATGGTCAGGCGCATCACCACGCCCCATCCGGCAACGGCGCTTTCACCGAACTGCGCGATCTCGCGGGTCAGGACCCAGTTGCCGAAGGGCGTGGAGAGCTGCGTCGCAATCGCCGGAACGGCGATGGCGAGGTAGGGCCGGTAGAACGTCACGACATCCTCGCCCGTCGGCCGGGCCAGGAGGTCATGGGTGCGGATCGCAAACCAGAGGCCGAGCGCGCACATCGCCCCGCGCGCCACGACGATGGAGATCGCCGCACCGGTGACGCCCCAGCCCATCCAGACGATCAGCAACGGATCGAGGATGACGGCGACGCCCCCCGCGACCATGGTCACCGCCATCGACCGCCAGGCGTCGCCGACGGCCCGCAGGAGGGCCGAACAGGCAATGCCCACGGCGATCATCGGCATCGACGGCAGCGTCACCGACAGGAAGTGTTCGGCGAGGTCGAGCACCTCTCCTTCCGCCCCCGACGCGAGAAGCACCTGGGTACGGAAGATCCAGATCACGCCCGATACGACCGCCTGTGCAAGCGCCATGAGGACGACCCCGGTGGTGGCGATCCGCCGCGCGCGGGCGCGTTCGCCCATCCCGATCGTTCGGGAGACGAGCGCCACCGCGCCGATCATCATGCCGATGGCGATCGACATGACGGCGAACTGGATCGTCCCGGCGATGCCGACAGCGGCGATCATCGCCTCGACCCGCAGCTGGGAAATCCACCAGAGCGCGAGGAAATCGACGAGGAAGGTGAACGACAGCCCCATCGCCCCCGACAGCGACATGACGACGACATGCCGCATCAGGCTCCCGGTAACGAACTTGCCCTGCGCCGGTGCCATCTATTCAGCCGCCACCGGCAGGCCGCGGGCGAAGATCGTCTCGTATCCCGGCTCCGGATGGCGCGGGATCATCAGGGCGAGGAGCAGCGACACCCCCGCCATCGCAGCGGCAAGCCCAAAGACCGCGCCGGGCGACACGACCCAGAGATAACCGAGCGCCGCCGGCAGGAAGACTGCCGCGATATGGTTGATCGTGAAGGCGACCGCGGCCGTCGGCGCGATGTCCTCGGGTGCGGCGATCTTCTGGAAATAGGTCTTCAGCGCGAAGGCCAGCGAGAAGAAGAGGTGGTCGATGACGTAAAGCGCGGCCGCGACAAACACGCCCCAACCGAACCAGTAAACGCCGCCATAGGCGAGGAAGACCAGAAGCAGGCCGGCATATTGGAAGATCAGCGCCCGGCGTTCGCCAAAGCGCGCAACGGCATGGCCCATGAAGGGCGCCGCGACCATGTTGACGAGGTAGTTGATCAGGAAAAGCGCGGTGACCTCGTGGACCTCGAATCCGAAGCGCTCGACCATCATGAACGCCGCGAAGACAACGAAGATCTGCCGCCGGGCGCCGGACATGAACTGCAACAGATAGTAGAGCCAGTAGCGCTTCCGAAGCACGAAATGCTTGAGCTGCGGGTCCGGTGCCTCGAATTGCGGATAGGCCAGCGCCGCGAAGATCGCGACGGCGAGCGTCAGGCCGCCCGAAAGACCGTAGACGAGGTTGTAGCTCAGATCGAACGTCTTCCAAGTCAGAACGATCAGCCCATAGGCCACCATCGAGGCCCCCGACCCGATGGCGACGATCCAGCCGATGGTCTGCGGCGCGCGCTTGCGGTCGATCCATTGCAGTTGCAGCGACTGGTTGACCGTCTCGAAATAGTGAAACCCGATCGACGAAAACAGCGTGATCGTCAGGATGCCGCCCAAGGTCGGGAACATCGCGGTCACCGCCGTCGAGGCACCAAGAAGACCGAGCGCCAGCACCGCGAGCACCTGTTCGCGCAACACCCACAGAAGCACGATGACGCCGATGGCGAGGAAGCCGGGGATTTCCCTGACCGTGTGAAGCCAGCCGATCTCGACCCCGGTGAATCCGGCGGCGTCCTTGACGAAGTTGTTGAGAAGCGCCGACCAGGTCGAAAAAGCAATGGGCATCGCCGCCGCCATGAGGAACAGCAGGAAGGCCGGCTGACGCCAGCGCGGCAGATGTGCCGCGTCCTTGAGCGTGATGGTCGGTATGCGCATTCGCCCGACATACGCCGCTTTTTTCGTCGTGGCGAGAGCGCTTTCGCACAGCATCAGGAGCGGTTTCGCACAGGACATATGATCTGGATCAAGGTAGACATATTCGTATTCCCGCATCCGTCCTTCGACGGAGGAGGCGTGCATGGACATTCTCGCACTCGTGGAGGGGATCGGCGAAGCGCCGGCTGCTGCGCTTCTGGGCCTGATCACCGGGATCGTCTTTGGTGTGGCGGCCCAGCGCTCGCGCTTCTGCCTTCGAGCCGCAACGGTCGAATTCGCCCGGTGGCACTTCGGACCGCGAATGGCTGTCTGGCTCTTGTGCTTTTCCACGGCGCTCGTCTGGGTCCAGGGGGCGGAACTTCTGGGTTTCATGCGGATCGAAGAGGCGCGGATGATGGCGATCACTGGGTCATGGGCCGGCGCGATCGTCGGCGGCATCGTCTTCGGCATCGGGATGGTGCTGTCGCGCGGATGCCCCGGCCGGCTGCTCGTCCTCGCCTCGTCGGGCAACCTCCGCTCCGTCGTCTCGGGCCTCATCTTCGCGGTCGTCGCGCAGATGAGCCTCAAGGGCGTCCTCGCGCCGCTCCGGGATCGGATCGCGGGGTCGTGGGTCACGCCCGGCGGCCATAACGTCAACCTCATCGACTGGGCAGGTTTGCCGCGCGAAAGCGGCTTTGTCCTCGGCCTCGCCATTGCGCTCTTTGCGCTCTACCTGTCGCGGCGCAACAAGATCGGCATTTCGACCCTCGTCTTTGCGTCCGGCGTCGGCTTTTCCGTGGCTCTCGGCTGGATCTCGACCTACGCGCTGGCGCAGGTCAGCTTCGAGCCGGTGACGATCAGTTCGGTCACCTTCTCCGGTCCCTCGGCCTCGACCCTCATGTTCTTCCTCGAACCGGTCCGGATTCTCGAATTCGACGTGGGTCTCGTGCCCGGCGTCGTCCTCGGCGCCGGACTATCGGCGCTGCTCTCCGGTCAGTTCCGCTTCGAAGGGTTCGAGGGCGAAAGCAACATGCGCCGCTCGATGTTCGGCGCGGTCCTCATGGGGTTCGGCGCGATGCTTGCCGGCGGCTGCTCCATCGGTGCAGGGGTGACCGGCGGGTCGATCTTCGCGGCTACGGCATGGCTTGCGCTCTTCTCGATGTGGGTGGGTGCGGTCGCGACGGATATCCTCGTCGATCAGCGCGGCGGCCAGGTCGCGGCGTGACGCCCCCTTTCACGAAGGCGTGAGATCTTGAAATGGCCGGGATGATTTCCCGCGCCAGGTCGTCGTTCCTGCAGGTGTCGCCGATCCGACGCCCGCCGCCCGGTTTCCGCGCGGCCAGTTCAGCGAACGGAGTGACAGATGTCCCGAACTTCCCTCTTTCTCGCGGCCGGCCTTGGCCTTCTTCTCGCAGGTGCCACGCAGGCGGCGAGCGTCATCAACACCGGCGACAGCGCGGCCGGCAAGGTCCTCGTCGACGGCAAGGGCATGACGCTCTACACCTTCGACAAGGACCATCCGGCCGTGTCGAACTGCTACGACGACTGCGCGGCCAACTGGCCTCCGCTGGCCGCCTCGTCCAGCGCGCGCCCGCAAGGCGAATTCGGTATCGTGCTGCGCGCCGATGGATCGCGCCAGTGGACCTATCGGGGCCAGCCGCTTTACACTTGGGTCAAGGATGCCGCGCCCGGCGACATCACCGGCGACGGCGTGAAGGGCGTCTGGCATATCGCCAAGCCGTAACGGAACCCTGGCGCATGAGCTTTCTGGACGAGATCGAGGACGCCATTCCCGGCCTGAGGCGCGCGGCGCGGGCGATGACCCGCGACCGCGACACGGCCGAGGATCTCGTCCAGGACAGTCTTGAGCGCGCCCTTGCCCGCCGCCATCTCTGGCGCGGCGAGGGGTCGGTCTCGGCCTGGATCTGGAAGATCATGCTCAATCTTCATCGCGACGGGCTGCGGCGGCACCCCGCCCACCTCGTCGTGGTGGCCGACCTGCCCGCTACTCCCGCGCCCGGCGCGGGGGTAGAGGATCACATGGCGGTGGAGGAGGTGCGTCGCGCGATGGACCGGCTGCCCGCCGATCAGCGCCAAGCCCTCGTTCTCGTGGCCCTTGAAGGGAAAAGCTTTCGCGAGGCCGCCGGCCTTCTCGGGATACCCGAAGGCACGCTCATGTCGCGCCTCGGCCGGGCGCGGGCGGGGCTCAGGATTATGACCGGTCGCGGCCCGGACGCCGGCGCGCACAAAGGAGGTGTGAGATGAGCGGCCGCGATGCCATCCCCGAGGAAGACCTCCTGCGCTTTCACGCGGGCGAGATGACCGGCTTCGAACGTGCGGCATTTTCCGCCCGGCTCGGCAACGACGCCGAGGCGCAGGCGCAACTGGCCGAATGGCGACGCCAGGATGAAAGGCTCCGCGCACTTTACGACCCGGTCGCGGAAGAACCGTTGCCGCCTTCGCTTCGCGCGATGCTTGATGAAGCACGGGCCGAGGACCGCGCCGGACTGCGGCGGCGGATCGCCGGGCCGCTGCGCTTCGCGGCCGCGGTGGCGCTTCTGGCGATTGGCGGCGTAGGCGGTTTCACCCTCGCCCGTCTCGACGGTGCCGGCCCGGCGCAAGTCCGTGTCGCTGACGCGGCGCTCGCGGCCTACACGACCTATGTGACCGAGGTCGCCCACCCGGTCGAGGTCGCGGCGAGCGAAAGCGCGCATCTGACGCAGTGGCTCTCGAAACGCCTCGGCCATCCGATCGCCCCGCCCGACTTCGCCTCCGCCGGCTTCCGGCTGATGGGCGGGCGGCTCCTGCCGTCCGAGGTCGGGCCCGCCGCGCTTTTCATGTACGAGGACGACTTCGGCCACCGCGTCACGCTTTACGTTGCGCCCGGAGAGGGCAGTGGCGATACGGCCTTCCGTTTCGCCGAGAGCCCGGGCGCGCAAAGCTTCTACTGGATCGACGGCGACCTGAGCTATGCGGTCACCGGCGACATCCCGCGCGACGCGTTGCGCGCGATCGCGGTCGCGGCCTATGACCAGCTGATCTGAGATCGGGTCAGTAAAAGCTCTGCGGATCGATGTCGATCGAAAGGCGCAGGTTGTTCGGCGCCTTCAGTTGCCCGACCCATTCGGCCAGGGCCGGTTGAAGTGCCACGCCCTTCGCCGCCTTGACGAGAAGCCGCACGCGGTGACGGCCGCGCACCCGCGCGACGGGGGCCGGCGCCGGCCCGAAGACTTGCGCGCCGATCCGGCGCAACGGCGCATCGCGGCGGGCAAGTTCTGCACCAAAGTCGAAGACGGTCTGCACGTCGGGCGAGGACAGCACGATCCCGGCGAGCCGGCCATAAGGCGGCATTCCCGCCGCATGACGCTCCGCCGCCTCAGCGCGCCAGAACGCTTCCTCGTCGCCCGACAGGATCGCGCGGATCACCGCATGTTCGGGCTGGTAGGTCTGGAGCATCGCAACACCAGGCTTCTCGCTCCTCCCGGCGCGGCCGGAGACCTGTCGCATGAGCTGGAAGGTCCGTTCCGCCGCGCGAAGGTCGGAGCCTTGGAGCCCGAGATCGGCGTCGATCACGCCGACGAGCGTCAGGAGCGGGAAGTTGTGCCCCTT
>JBNKFC010000256.1:0-1826 GCA_050289105.1 Paracoccaceae bacterium
CTTCTGAACCTCCACCGCGACGGTCTCAGGCAGGCCCCGCGCCGCCACCTCGTCGCGGTAGAAAGCCTGCCGAAAGAGCCCGCAGGTCCCGAACGGCAAGAGGCGCATATGGACCTGCGCGAAGTGCAGGCGGCTATCGGCCGCCTGCCCGACGACCAGCGCCGAGCGCTCCTTCTGGTGGCGCTGGAAGGCATGAGCCTTGCCGAAGCCGCAACCCTTCTCGACATTCCCGAGGGCACGCTGGTATCGCGGCTCGGCCGGGCGCGGGCCGCGCTTCGCGAGATGACCGGGCGGACCGCGCCCCAAAAGAAGGAGGGCCGCGCATGACCGGACCGGACCCGATCCGCGACGAGGATCTCGTCGCCTACCATTCCGGCGCGCTCGACAAGGCGGCGCAGGACACGCTTGCCGCCCGGATCGCCGCCGATCCCGCAGCGCAGGCGACGCTCGCCGAGTGGGACCGGCAGGATGCAGCCCTTGCCGCCCTCTATGGCCCCGTTGCCGAGGAACCCTTGCCCGCGGCGCACCGCGCCCTCCTCGCCGCCGCCACGACACCGCCCCGCCGCGCCACTGCGCCGCTTCTGGCCGCAGCGCTCGCACTTCTGGCCATCGGCGCGACCGCCGGGTGGTTTGCCGCAGGCGCGCGCGCACCGGTGGTAAACTCCTTCACGATTGCCGACGACGCGCTCCGCGCCCACGTCACCTATGTCGCCGAGGTCGTCCATCCGGTGGAGGTCGCCGCCGATCAGGCCGATCACCTCGTGCAATGGCTGTCCAAACGGCTCGGCCATGCCATCAAGGCCCCTGACTTCGCCGCCGAGGGCTTCCGCCTGATGGGCGGCCGCCTGCTGCCCGGCGACAAAAGCCCCGCCGCGCTCTTCATGTATGAGGACGATACCGGCCGCCGCCTCACGCTCTACGCCCTGCCGGAAGGTAGCGCGGAAAACAGCGCCTTCCAGTTCATGTCGTCCGGGGAAACGCAGGGCTTCTACTGGCACGATGCCGGTCTCAGCTACGCGGTGATCGGCGACCTCGACCGCGACCGGCTCCGCACCATTGCGCTTTCCGCGTATGACCAGCTGATCTAAGCGCCTCACAAGCGACAGATCATTCACTTTCCGTCCGAAAATACTCCGGGGGTCGTCCATTGGTGCGCCATTGGTTCGAGAACCAATGGACGACGGGCTGGCCCCCAGACTGACCTCAATAAAAACTCTGCGGGTCGATATCGATCGACAGACGCAGATTGTTCGGCACCCGCATCTGCTCGACCCACTCCGCCAACGCCGGTTGCAGCGCCACCCCCTTTGCGGCCTTCACGAGAAGCCGCACCCTATGCCGCCCCCTGACCCGCGCTACCGGCGCGGGCGCGGGCCCGAAGACCTGCGCCCCAATCCGGCGCAGGGGGGCGTCGCGGCGGGCAAGCTCGGCACCGAAGTCAAAGACCGTCTGCACATCGGGCGAGGACAGCACGATCCCGGCAAGCCGCCCATAGGGCGGCATCCCCGCCGCCTCACGCTCTGCCGCCTCGGCTTTCCAGAACGCCTCCTCGTCGCCCGACAGGATCGCCCGGATAACCGCATGTTCGGGCTGATAGGTCTGCAGCATCGCCTCGCCCGGCTTGTCGCCCCGCCCGGCGCGGCCCGACACCTGCCGCATCAGTTGAAAGGTCCGTTCCGCCGCGCGCAGGTCGGACCCCTGCAACCCCAGATCGGCGTCTATCACGCCGACGAGCGTCAGCAGCGGGAAGTTGTGCCCCTTGGCCACAAGCTGCGTACCGATGACGATATCGGCCCCGCCCCCCGCGATCTCGGCGATCTTGTCTT
>JBNKFC010000257.1:0-5863 GCA_050289105.1 Paracoccaceae bacterium
CGGTCGAGGGCGACCCGTTCAACCCGCGCGAGATCCGTGAAGGCGCAGAGCGCACCCGCGCGCTCGGCTTCTTCAACACCGCCGACGTGAATGCGCGCCAGGGCACCGGTCCCGACCAAGTCATCGTCGATGTCAACGTAGAGGAAAAGGCGACCGGCTCGCTGACCTTCGGAGCAAGCTACAGTGTCGCGAGCGGGGTCGGTTTCAACGTAGGCCTGTCCGAGGCGAATTTCCTTGGTCGTGGTCAGTTCGTCAGCTTGAACATTTCGGCGGGAACCGACAACAAGAACAGCTCGATCACATTCGTCGAGCCGGCCTTTCTCGACCGCGACCTGAAATTCCGCTTTAGCGCCTACTACAACACCACCGACAACGCGAACTCGTTCTACTCGACGAAGCGCATCGGAGTTTCGCCGTCGATCGAGTTCCCGCTGGGGGAATTCAGCCGGCTCGAAGTCCGTTACAAGGCCTCTCAGGACAAGATCTATGCGGTGTCGCCCAATTCCTCGGCGCTTCTCATCGCCGAGGAGGCGCGGGGCGCGGAGATCACGAGCGCGGTGGGCTATACCTACAGCTATGACACACGCGTCGGCGGCATCGATCCCAACCGCTCGATTCTGCTGCGCTTCGGTCAGGATTTTGCCGGTGTGGGCGGGGATATCCAGTCGGTGGCGTCGAGCGCACTGGCGTCCTACCAGACGAAGGCCTTCCGCGAAGAGGTGACACTGCGCGCCGAGATCGAAGGCGGGGCACTCTTCACCAGCGGAAGCGACAGCAGGCTCGTGGACCGCTTCACCGGCAACGGCAAGATCCGCGGGTTCGAGCCGAACGGCATCGGTCCGCGCGATCTGACCGCCGTGAACCAGGACGCCGTCGGCGGCAATTACTTTGCCGTGGCGCGGCTCGAGGCTGAGTTCCCGCTTGGCCTGCCCGAGGAATACGGGATCACCGGCGGTCTCTTTGCCGACATGGGGTCGGTCTGGGGGCTCGACAACACGCTTGGCGGCACGATCGACGACAGCATGCACTTGCGCTCCTCGATCGGCTTCTCGGTCTTCTGGGATACGGCACTTGGCCCGCTGCGGTTCAATTTCTCCCGGGCGATCAACAAAGAGAGCTACGACAAGGAGCAGAACTTCGACCTGACTGTCTCCACGCGGTTCTGATGAAACGTCTGGGCGCCTTTCTCGCCGCGCTGGCGCTCGCCGCCAGCGCAGGCAGTCTGGCGGCGCAGGAGACGTCGCGGCCCACCCTGCAATCCCCGATCCTGACTTTGGATCAGGATCGGCTTTTTTCGGAAAGCCTCTGGGGCAAGCGCGCGTCCCGCCGTATCGAAACCGCGTCGGCCGAGCTCTCGGCGGAGAACCGGCAGATTGAGGCGGAACTGACGGCCGAGGAAAAGACGCTGACGGAAAAGCGCGCGACCATGCCGGTCGATGAATTCAGGGCAGCAGCCGATGCCTTCGACGTGAAGGTGACCGAGATCCGTCGCACCCAGGACGGCAAGGCCCGCGCCATCGGTCAGTTGCAAGATGTCGAACGCCAACGCTTCTACGCAGCCGCCCTGCCGGTCATGGGCGAGGTGTTGCGCAGCCGGGGAGCGGTGGCCGTGCTCGACAAGCGTGCGATCTTTCTCGCCGCCGATGCGATCGACGTCACTGATGAGATGATCGTCCAGATCGACTCTGTCCTCGGCGAAGGAGAAGACGCCCCGGTTCCGGCCGCAGATGGCAACTGAGTGCTTCTTCTTGCCAGTTCCGGGCCGAGTTGTTAGCTAGACCCGACCACCGACGGGGAGATGCGCGCATGACGACCGAGCCGATCACAGAGGCCGATATCCATCTGATCCAGCGGATCATTCCTCATCGTTACCCGTTCCTGCTGATCGACAAGGTCGTCGATATCGTCCCGAACAAGGGATGCGTCGGGATCAAGAACGTCACTTTCAACGAGCCGCATTTCACCGGCCACTTCCCCGCGAAGCCGATCATGCCGGGCGTTCTCGTCGTCGAGGCTATGGCGCAGGCGGCAGCCGTCCTGGTTGGGATTTCCATGGATGTGGTCGGGCGGGATCTCTTGACCTATTTCCTCTCGATCGACTCGTGCCGCTTCCGCCGCATGGTGTTGCCGGGCGATGTGCTTGAGCTGCACATGACCGTCAAGCGCGGCGGCGGCAAGATATGGAAGTTCGACGGGCGCGCCATGGTCGGAGACCAGCTGGCCTGCGAAGCCGAGATCGCCGCGATGATGGATCTCAGGGACTGAGCATGACCATCGATCCCAGCGCCCGGATCCATGCCTCCGCCCATGTCGAGCAAGGCGCGCGCATCGGCGCAGAATGCCGCATCGGCCCCTTCTGCCTGATAGGCCCCGATGTCGTACTCGATCGCGGGGTGGAGGTGAAAAGCCACGCGGTGATCACCGGCCGGACAGAGATAGGCGCGGACACCACTATCTTTCCCTTCGCCACGATCGGAGAGATCCCGCAGGACCTGAAATTCCACGGCGAGGTCACGTCGCTGGTGATCGGTGCCCGCAACCGCATCCGCGAACATGTCACGATCAATGTCGGCACCGAGGGTGGCGGCGGGGTGACGCGGATCGGAGATGACGGGCTGTTCATGGCGGGAAGCCATGTGGCGCATGACTGCCAGATCGGCAACCGGGTGATCCTCGTCAACAACGCGGCCCTCGCCGGGCATTGCGTGCTGGAAGACGACGTGATCGTCGGCGGACTGTCGGGCGTCCACCAGTTCGTGCGCATCGGCCGGGGCGCGATGATCGGGGCGGTCACGATGGTGACGGCCGATGTCATCCCCCACGGCCTCGTCCAGGGGCCGCGCGGTACGCTCGACGGGCTGAACCTCGTCGGGCTGAAGCGCCGCGGGGCCGGACGGGCCGACATCGCCGCGCTCCGCGACCTGATCGAGGCGCTCGGGCAAGGGACTTTTCGCGACACCGCGCGGGCGCGCGCGGCGGTCGGCAGCGAAAGCGCACTCGTGCGCGAGGTGCTCGATTTCATCCTCGGCCCGTCCGACCGATCGTTCCTTGCGCCGCGATGACTGTCACGGCGATCATCGCCGGGCAGGGCGGCTTGCCGGGCCGGCTCGTCTCGGCGTTGACGCAGCGGGGCGAGCCTTTCGTGGTGGCCGAGATGGAGGGCTTCCGGTCCGACATTCCCGGCACAACCCCGATCCGTTTTCGCCTCGAAAGACTGGCGGTTCTGCTCGACAGCCTGGCGGAGAGCGACGTGACGCGCGTTGTCTTTGCCGGCGCGATCCGTCGTCCCCGCATCGATCCTGAACTTTTCGATCCCAAGACCGCAACGCTCGTGCCCCGGCTGATCGCCGCGATGGGTGCCGGCGATGACGCAGCCCTTCGCACGGTGATCGCGATCTTTGAGGAATGGGACTTCGAAGTCGTCGGTGCCGACAAGGTTGCGCCGGACCTCGTGCCCGGTCCCGGCCTGCTTGTCGGCTCCCCGAGCGACGCCGACCGCCGAGATGCCGGCCGCGCTGCCCGGATCGTCGCGGGTCTCGGCGCACTCGACGTCGGCCAGGGCGCGGTGGTGGCGCAGGGCCTCTGCCTTGCCGTCGAAACCTTGCCGGGCACGGATGCGATGCTCCGCTTCGCGGGCGAGCATGCAGGCGCGCTGCGCCCCGATCCGAAAGGCGCGAAGGGCGTCTTCTACAAGGCGCCGAAGCCGGATCAGGATCGCCGCATAGACCTGCCGACACTGGGGCTGGAGACGGTTCGCAGCGTGGCGAAGGCTGGCCTTGCCGGTATCGCCTGGGAGGCGGGCGGGGTGATCCTGCTCGACCGCGACGCGATGGTGAAAGAGGCGGAGGCTTCCGGACTGTTCCTTTGGGCGCGGGAGCGATGAGACTGTTCCTCATCGCCGGCGAAGCCTCGGGAGACACGCTCGGGGCTGCGCTGATGGCCGGGCTGAAGACGCTCGTGCGCGGGGTCGAATTTCACGGCATAGGTGGCCCAAGGATGGAAGCCGAGGGGCTGCGGAGCCTCTTCCCGATGGAGGAACTCTCGGTCATGGGGCTCGTCGAGGTGCTGCCGAAGTACCGTCAGCTCAAGCGCCGGATCGCCGAGGCCGCGGATGCGGTCGTGTCGCTCGCGCCCGATGCGCTCATCACCATAGATAGCCCCGATTTCTGCCTGCGCGTCGCCCGCGCCGCCCGGACTGCGCGCCCAGATCTCAGAACGATCCACTACGTCGCGCCGACCGTATGGGCCTGGCGTCCCGGCCGGGCCGCGAAGATGGCCGAGGTCGTCGATCACGTCCTCGCGCTCTTCCCGTTCGAGCCACCCTTCATGGAAGCCGCCGGGATGAGCTGCGACTTTGTCGGCCATCCGGTTGTCGCCGCTGGCCGCGCAACGCCCGAGGAGGCCGCCAGCTTCCGCGAGGCGCAGTCGATCGGTCCGGACCAGCCGCTTCTTCTCTGCCTGCCGGGATCGCGGAAGAGCGAGGTCACCCGGCTCGCGCCAAGGTTCGAGGAGGCGATCGCGCGGCTTCGCGACCGCGAACCCGGTCTCCGGGTGGTCATTCCGACGGTGCGCGGGGTGGCGGGGCTCGTCCGCTCCACGACGGCGCGCTGGAAGGTCGTGCCTCTCGTCGTCGAGACGCCGGAGGACCGGGGCGCGGCCTTTGCGGCCGCCGACATCGCGCTGGCCGCCTCGGGCACAGTCAGCCTCGAACTGGCCGCGAACCGTGTGCCGATGGTCATCGCCCACGATTTCAACTGGTTGACCTGGCAGATGATGAAGCGCGCGGCTTTGATCGACACCGTGACGCTCGTCAACATCGTTTCCGAGACCCGCGCTGTACCGGAGTTTCTCGGCCCGGCCTGCCGGCCTGGGCCGATCGCCGCGGCGCTTGCCCGGCTCATCGATGATGACGATGCCCGCGCGGCCCAGCTATCGGCGATGGCGGTGACGATGGAGCGGCTCGGGCAGGGCGGCGAGGCGCCGGGGCTCAGAGCGGCGCGGTCCGTTCTCGCCCATCTCTGACCCATTCCCGTAAGGTGGGTCGAGACCCACCTTACGGGGCAGAGGGTCAGTATCCCCGCCAGATCCAGCCACCGCCATAGATGCGGCTGCCTTCGGGCGCGTAGAAGACGCAGGCCTGGCCGGGGCTGACACCTTCCTCCGGATCGAGGAGAACCACTTCGGCCTCGGTTGCCGACAACGGCCGGATGACCGCCGGACGAGGCGGTTTCGTGGAGCGGATGCGGACGTTGACCGGCCATTCCGGCCGGCTGTCGAATGCTTCGTCTCCAAGCCAGTTGATCTCGCGCACGGGGACCGTCCGGGTCGAAAGCGCCTCCTTAGGGCCGACGACGACGCGCCGAGTCTCGGGGTCGAGCCTGACCACGTAGAGAGGATCTTCGAGCCCGCCGATGCCCAGACCTCGCCGCTGTCCGATCGTGTAGTGGATGACGCCGCGATGGGTGCCGAGGACGTTGCCCGCCATGTCGACGATCTCGCCCGGATCGGCCGCACCGGGGCGCAGTTTCTCGATCACGCTCGCGTAGTTGCCATTCGGCACGAAACAGATGTCCTGGCTGTCGGGCTTGTCGGCGACAGCCAATCCGTATTTCGCCGCGAGCGCCCGCGTCTCTGCCTTCGAGGCGAGGTGGCCGAGCGGGAAGCGCAGAAAGTCGAGCTGTTCGGGCGTCGTGGAAAACAGGAAATAGCTTTGATCGCGGTTCGCATCGGCCGCGCAGTGCAGTTCAGGTCCGTCCCGACCGACTTTTCGCTGGATGTAGTGCCCCGTCGCCATGCAATCTGCGTCGAGGTCCCTGGCCGTCGCCAAGAGGTCCTTGAACTTGACCCGTTCGTTGCAGCGGAT
>JBNKFC010000258.1:0-2302 GCA_050289105.1 Paracoccaceae bacterium
CCGATCGTCGGGGATGTGCGCGGTGAGGGGCTGATGGGCTGCGTCGAATGCGTGGCCGACCGGGTGAGCCGCAATCCCTTGGCGCTCGACAAGGAGGTCGGCGCCCGGATCGACGCGCATTGCCAGGAGCTGGGGTTGATCGTGCGGCCGCTGATCAACATGTGCGTCTTCTCGCCGCCCCTGATCATCACCACGGACGAGATCGACCGGATGTTCGACATCCTGGCCGAGGGGATCCGGCGGGCGAGCGACGACCTCGCGCGGGAAGGGCTCTGGGCGGCGTGACGTCCGGTTTCGCCGCGCAGTTGCGCGGCGATCCGCCGGGGAGGCGCTGCCTCCCGTCGTCCATTGGTCCTCGGACCAATGGCGCACCAATGGACGACCCTCCGGAGTATTTCCGAACAGAAGAAGGGGGCGGTCAGATGCGGCCGGCGAGATCGGGTAGGAGTAGCCTCAGGTGGCCGAGCGCCTTGTCGAGGGCCTGGGTTCTGCTGACACTCTGACCGTAGATATGCATCTGGAGCCAGAGCCCGTCGGTCATCGCATCGATGGAATTTGCGAGGAGCACCGGGTCGGGGCCGTCGGGCAGCGCTTCGCAGGCGCCGACCATTGCGGCGTAGCGGATCTGCTCGGCCTCTTCGCAGATGCGGTTGTAAAGGGGCTCTGCGCCTGCCTCGCCCCAGAAGGCGAACCAGAGCGCGAGCTTCTTTCGCGTGCAGACCGCGGCGCCGAAATCGGCGCGGACGAGGCCGAGGATGCGGTCGAGCGGGTCGGGGGCGGCGAGGGCGGGTTCCCAGGCCTTGCGGTATTCGTCCGAGAGCCGGCGCAGCGTCTCGGTCAGCAGGCCCTCCTTTGACTTGAAGTGGAAGACGAGGACGCCCTGCGAGACCCCGGCCGCTGCCGCGACATTGGCCAATGTCGTGCCGGATAAGCCGTGCGTCGCCACGGTTTCCACCACCGCGTCGATGATGCGGGCTTGGGTGCGCTGGCTGGTGGGCGAGATCTGTGCGGTCATCTGGAGCGGTCCGAGGGCGGTTGGCGCGATCTTAGGGCAGGTGGCGGCAAAGTCAATTTATTGACTGATCGCTCAGTTTTAATTTTGACTGAACGCTCAGAAAATGCTACCCGGAAGGAAAGCACAAGGATGCCGGAGGGGGGATGACTTACGACGCCATCATCGTCGGGGCCGGGCATAACGGTCTGACGACCGCCTGTTTCCTGGCGCGCGCGGGGTTGAAGACCCTCGTCATCGAGAAGAACGACTATGTCGGCGGAGCCGCCGTCAGTCGCGAGCTGACGCCGGGTTGGACCTATTCCAACTGCTCCTATGTCTGCTCGCTGCTCAGGCCCGAGATCATCCGGGCGCTGGAACTGCCGAAATTCGGGCTGCAGGTCATTCCTTACGAAAGTGGCGCCACGTTCAATTCGAAGGGGGAGTATTTCAACTATTCCTCGGACCATGATGCGCTTCGGCGCGAGCTTATCCGCCACAATCCGCGCGATGCCGACGGGTACGAGCGCTATTCCCGCGCCGTGATGAAGCAGTGCAAGTTCATCAAACCGCTTCTTTTGCGCACTGCGCCCGACCCGACCTCGTTCCGCCCGCGCGACCTTTCGGAGCTTCTCTATATCGGCAAGCGCTTCCACGATCTCGGCGAGCGTGACATGGCCGAGACGGTGCGGTTCTGGACCATGTCGATCGCCGAGTTCCTCGACGAATATCTGGAGACCGACATCCTCAAGGCGCATCTGGCCGGATCCGGGATCATCGGCACCGGGCTCGGCCCTTATTCGCCGGGGACGGCCTATGTGCTTTTGCACCACTACATGGGCGAGGTCGACGGCGCGATCGGCGCCTGGGGCTTCGCGCGGGGCGGGATGGGGGCGATCACGCGGGCGATGGCCGACAGTTTCCGCGCCTCGGGCGGCGAGATCCGGGCGGGGTCCGGGCTCGACCGTTTCCTTGTCTCGAACGGCCGGGTGACCGGTGTCGCGCTGGAGAACGGCGACGAGTTCCATGCCAAGACCGTGGTGTCCGGCATGGACGTGCGGCGGACCTTCGTCGAGCACACCAACGCAGGTGACCTTCCCGAGGACTTCCTGAAGGGCGTGAAGCGCTACCGCTTCCGCGGCTCGTCGGGCAAGCTGAATATCGCGCTCGACGGGATGCCGTCTTTCAATGCCGCCCCGAAGGACGCGCGGTTTCTGCGGGGTGATCTGCATTTCCTCGACGACATGGAGGAGATCGAGCGCGCCTATGACGACTGGAAGGAAGGTCGTTGGTCGTCAAGCCCTTACGTCG
>JBNKFC010000259.1:0-14156 GCA_050289105.1 Paracoccaceae bacterium
GAAGCAGAGGCTACGGCGATGCACTTCCTCGAAAAGGTGAAGATCCCGGAACAGGCCAACAAGTACCCCGGCCAGCTCTCGGGCGGTCAGCAGCAGCGGGTGGCGATCGCCCGTTCGCTCTGCATGAAGCCGCGGATCATGCTCTTCGACGAACCGACCTCGGCCCTCGATCCGGAGATGATCAAGGAAGTGCTCGACACGATGATCGAGCTCGCTGAGGAGGGGATGACGATGCTCTGCGTGACGCACGAGATGGGCTTCGCCCAGGCCGTGGCGAACCGGGTGATCTTCATGGACCAGGGCCAGATCGTCGAGCAGAACGAGCCGAAGGAGTTCTTCAACAACCCGCAGTCGGACCGGACGAAGCTGTTCCTGAGCCAGATCCTCGGTCACTGACGGCAATGCATAATTGCGAAAGGCCCCGGCATTGCCGGGGCTTTTTCTTTTATGGCGCGCTCAGTCGCGACCCGATGGAACGAAGAAATCCAGAACGCTGCCCGCGCCGGGCTGAAGGTCCGCCCAACTGCCGATCTCGAAATCGACGACAAGCGTCGCGGCCGTCGGATAGCGCTGGAAATCCGGATCGACCGGCGCCCGCGCCGGCAGGAGTGCCGCGAATTCGGCAATGCCAGGATTATGACCCAGCATCATTACGCAGTCGCCTTTCGCACTCCGCAGGATCTTGAGCATCACGTCCGGCGAGGCCTGATAGAGGGCCTCGACGCACTCGACCTCCGGTGTGACCTCCAACGGGGCAGCCGCGATCCTGGTCCAGGTTTCGCGTGTGCGTGCGGCGGTCGAGCAGAGAACCTGGTCCGGTTCATAGCCCCGTGACCCCAGCCATTCGCCAAGCTCAAGCGCGGCACGGCGCCCCCGACCGTTCAGCGGCCGATCGTGGTCTGTGATCGTTGGGTCATCCCAGGACGACTTGGCATGGCGAGTCAGGATCAGTCGGCGGTGGCCGGCAGGTGTCATTTGTGAAAAAGCCCCATATGGTAGGCGGATTGTTCCGGCAGCCTGCCATAGGCTTGCGATAGCGGGCAAGCGCGACGAACCGTGCAGCCCGAAGAAAGACAGTCCTGCCCCTCATGCGTATCGAGAAAGTCGTGGCACGACGGCACGTCGTAGCCTCGATCGGTGAGCGCTCCGGCAGGGCAGGCGGTGCGGCAGGGTTGGCCGGCACAGGTGGCACAGGGCGAGGTGGCAGGCGGTTCGGGCAGGTCTATGCGGTTCGGAAGATGGATGGCCCCCCGATAGGAGACCAGGAGCCCGGCGCGGTCGTGGATGAGCAGGGTGACCGGTGAAGCCCAGGCGCGCCCGCTTCTGAGTGCCCACTGGTAGAAGGGATTATAGGGCGGGCCACCGAAGGGGAAGAACGCGGATCCGCCCGTGGTGCGGGCGATATCGCCGATCACCCGCGCTGACCAGCGGTCGAGCGGATCGGGCTGCGCGTCGGCCCATTCTGGTTCGGACGTCACGTGGCGCCAGAAGCCCGGTTCATCCGGGCCGAGAAGAACGAGTGTGCCGCGTTCTGACGGAAGTCCATCGCCCGGCTCGACGTGAAACGCGCCGAATACCGCAAGCCGATGCGGAGCTGCCCGGGTTTCGATCTCGGAGAGGCCAGTCACTTCCCGCGCGGTTTGACGCGCGATTCGGTCGACCGGATGATCGAGCCCGCACCATGTTCGGTGAAGAGTTCGAGCAGGCAGGCATTGGGCTGCCGGCCATCGAGGATGACGGCCGCCCGCACGCCGCCTTCGACCGCGCCGAGCGCGGTTTCGACCTTGGGGATCATCCCACCGGAAATCGTTCCATCCGCGATCATTGCCCGCACTTCGTCGGGCGTGAGCTGAGTCACGACCTCGCCGGACGCGTTCTTCACGCCGGACACGTCGGTAAGGAGGAGCAGGCGATCGGCTTTGAGCGCGGCGGCGATGGCGCCAGCGGCCGTGTCGCCGTTCACGTTGAAGGTCTCGTTCGCCTCCATGCCAGTGGCGACCGGGGCGACGACGGGAATGATCCCGGCGGAGAAGAGATCGCGCAGCACCTGCACGTTCATCTCCACCGGCTTGCCGACGAAACCGAGCTCGGGGTCATCGGCGACGCAGACCATCAGGTCGTCGTCCTTGCCCGAGAGACCGACCGCGCGGCCACCCTCGTCCATGATCGCTTGGACGATGCGCTTGTTGACGAGGCCGGTCAGCACCATCTCGACGACCTCGACGGTGGCCTTGTCGGTGACGCGCTTGCCGCGGACGAATTCCGACTTGATGCCGAGCCGCGACAGGAGATCGTTGATCATCGGCCCGCCGCCATGGACGACGACCGGGTTTACACCGACCTGACGCATGAGAACGATATCGCGGGCGAACTCGGCCATCGCGTCTTCGTCGCCCATGGCGTTGCCGCCGAATTTGACGACGACGACGGCGCCTGCATAGCGCTGAAGGTAGGGCAAGGCTTCCGAGAGCGTCCTTGCGGTGGCGATCCAGTCACGGTTCATGTCTTGCTTTCTCATCGCACGGAGTCCTCATGACGCATCCCGTGTTATCCCCTTCCCCGAACCCTGCCAAGTCCGGGTCTGAAAATCCGTCCGGCTCATGCCATCGTGGCGATGATGGCCCTCAGGGTCTCGATCCCGTCCCCTTTTTCAGAGGAGGTGACGACGATCTCGGGATAGGCAGCCGGATGCTTCTGCAGGGCGTCGCGAACCTGGTTCAGGATCTTTTCCTGGTCGGCGGTCTTAACCTTGTCGGCCTTGGTCATCACCACCTGGAAGGTCACGGCCGAGCGGTCGAGGAGGGTCAGAATTTCGTCGTCGACGGGCTTGATGCCATGACGCATGTCCACCAGCACGAAGGCCCGCCGCAGGGTCGAGCGACCGGCAAGGTAGGACTTGAGCAGCCGCTGCCACTTCGCGACGACTTGCAGCGGCGCTTCGGCGAAACCATAGCCGGGTAGGTCGACGAGGTAGTGGTTGTCGCCCGCGGTGAAGTAGTTGATCTCCTGCGTGCGGCCGGGCGTGTTCGACGCGCGGGCCAGCGACTTCCGTCCGGTCAGGGCGTTGATCAGGCTCGACTTGCCGACGTTCGAGCGGCCAGCGAAGCAGACTTCAAGCCGGTCGGCCGGCGGCAGCCCATCCATCGCGACGACGCCTTTGAGGAAGTCGACGGGCCCCGCGAACATCAGGCGTCCGGCTTCGCGTGCCGCGCTCTCCGGCTCGGGGGCGAGCGGAAAGGCGATCGTCACGGCAGAAGCTCCAGCGCATCGCCCGCGTTCACGGTCCCGCCCTCGATGACCTTGGCGTAGAGACCGAAATCCTGATCGTCGAAAAGGCTGCGGAGCGCCTTCAGCGTGTCGGCATCGCGGATGCCCGTTTTGGGATTGGTCGTCGTCGCGAGGCAGCGCACCTTCGGCTCCACGATCTCCAGAACGGCGGTTCCGATCCCCAGATGCCGGCCGATCCAGTCCCGCTCCTCGAACGGACTGAGCCCTTCGATCCAGAAATTCGCCCGCCAGCGGAGCGGCGAAAGGTCGAGCCCCATATGCTCGCCAAGCGCCCGGTTCGAGGCGAGCGAGATGAGTGAGACCGACGGATAGTCGGTATCGGTCATGCCGCGATCCGGCACCGAATAGATCCGCGCCGGCTGCGCGCGATCGGTGGGGCAGAGCGGCCGGACCCAGTCGAGAAAGCGGGCGGCATCTTGCGGGTCGTCCGGGCGGAAGGTGATGTCGGCCCGCTCGGGATGGCTGAGGGTAATTTCCGCGCTTGCCTCGTCAAGCCGCGCGTTGATCGCCATCAGCTTCGGAGCCTTGGACCCGCGCGAGAAGTTCTGGAAAGACGACCACTCGCCTTCGGCGATCTTGGCCGCATCGTGCGCCACGGCCCAGTGCCGGTCCCAAGGTAGGCCGCGACCGGGCGCGAGCGCCACCGACGCAAGCGCCTCGCGTCCGTGGGACTTCAGCGGGTGGCGCTGAATGGAGGCGACCGACGGCGTCACTTCGCCGCCGGCTTGTTGCGTTTAAAGCCGCTTTTGATATTGCCGAAGAGGTCGGGGCGTTTCCCGTGCATCGACATGATCGTGTACTGCTGGATGAAGGTGATGGTGTTGTTCGCAATCCAGTAGAGGACGAGGCCGGAGGCGAAACTGCCCAGCATGAACATGAAGATCCAGGGCATCCAGGCGAAGATCGCCTGCTGGGTCGGATCGGTCGGGGCGGGGTTCAGCTTCTGCTGGAACCACATCGAGATGCCGAGAAGGATCGGCAGGACGCCGAGCGAGAAGATGAAGAAGATCGAGCCGTGTTCGGGCGTGGCGTAGGGCAGCAGTCCAAAGAGATTGAGGATCGACGAGGGATCGGGCGCAGAGAGGTCCCTGATCCAGCCGAACCAGGGGGCGTGGTAAAGCTCGATCGTGACGTAGATGACCTTGTAGAGCGAGAAGAAGATCGGGATCTGCAGAAGGATCGGCAGGCAGCCGGAGGCCGGGTTGACCTTTTCCTTCTTGTAGAGCGCCATCATGCCCTGCTGGAGCTTCTGGCGGTCCTCGCCGGCCGCTTCCTTCAGCTTCTCCATCTCGGGCTGCAATTCCTTCATCTTCGCCATCGAGATGTAGGATTTCCGCGCCAGCGGGAAGACGATGAGCTTGATGATGATCGTGAGCGCGATGATCGCCCAACCCATGTTGCCGATGGCGCCATGCAGCCAGTGCAGGAGCCGGAACATCGGCTTGGTGAGGAAGAAGAACATCCCCCAGTCGATCGACTCGATGAAGCCCTTGATGCCGGTCACGTCCTGGTAGTGCTTGATGACTTCCCATTCCTTCGCGCCGGCGAAGAGCATCGTCGTCGCCTCGGCGCTGGCGCCGGGGGCGACCTCCATCACCGGCAGGCGGGCCTCGGTCTGGTAGATATCGGCGCCAGGGACGTATTTTGCGACCGAGGTGAAGGCCTGGCCGGGAGAGGCGACGATCGTCGTCATCCAGTACTTGTCGGTGAAGCCGATCCAACCGTCGGAGGCGACGGCGATGGTCTCGGCAGGTGTGCCCTCGCGGGGATCGACGTCGAGGTCGGGGATCGACTTGTACTTGATCTCCTCCAGCGTGCCGTCCGACATGCGGACCACGCCCTCGTGCAGCACGTAGATCCTGCTTTCGTCTGGGATGCCGTGGCGGGCGACGATGCCGTAGGGGGCGAGCCGCACTGCCGCGCCGGTGCGGTTCTCGACGGATTGGACCATGGTGAAGAGGTAGGTGTCGTCGACCTCGATACGGCGATGGAAGACGAGGCCGGCACCGTTGTCCCAGCGGATGGTCACCGGTTGACCCGGCGCGAGCGTGGTGCCGGATTCCAGTTCCCACTGGGTTTTGGCGTCGGGCACGAGAGCCGCGTCGAGGCCGCCGGCCGGCAGCCATCCGTAGACCGCATAGTAGGGTTTGGCCGCGTTGAGATCAGTTCCGCCGATCGGCGCGAGAAGGCGCACATTCGGCGAGCCTTCATCGAGGGACACCTTGTACGTCTTCAGCGACAGATCGTCGATCCGGCCGCCGAGCAGCGAGATGGTCCCCGCCAGTCGCGGCGTGTCGATGGCGATGCGCGGAGCGGCGGCGAGTTCGGCGGCCGCGAGATCTACCGCCGGGGCGGGTGCGGCTGTTTCGCCGCTTCCGGCGACGGGGGCGGTCGTCGCGGCCGTCTGGGTGGTCGTGGCGGGCGCGTTAGGGTCCGTGGTGGGCTCCGGTGGCGGAAAGAGCGTGAACCAGACCAGGATCACGAGGAACGACAGCACCGTCGCGAGTATGAGATTCTTGTTCTGATCGTCCATGAGGGACTTACCACCCGTCCTGCCGAAGTCAGGGCAGGTTCAACAGAACGGGCAGCGAAAGGTCAAGCGGTTTTCCCGGGCTCCCGGCTGGCGCGGCGCGGCAGATAGCTGCATTCCTGCCGGCGGCCGGCGCGAACCGGCGGGATGTGCGGCATGCGGACCGTCCGTCGCCCGGACCATTTGCTTGCGAGCCATCGAAGCCCTTGCCCCGCAGGCAGGCTGTCGTAGGCGCGGATCACCCCGTCCGGCGCGCGAGGCCCGGCGTGGCGCTCAGTTTTGCGCGGTGTTTTCTGAGCCAGTCCTCCGTCACCGAGAGCGGCATTGGCCGGGCGATCGCGAAGCCTTGGACATGGGTGCATCCGAGCTGCGCGAGATGGGCATGTTCGCCAATCGTCTCGACCCCCTCGGCCAGCGTCTGAAGGCCGAGTCGTTCGGCCATGGACAGGATCGCGGCGACCATGCGCTGCTGCGACAGGTCCGTGTCGACGCGCGTCACGTAGGAGCGGTCGATCTTGATCCGCCCGACCGAAAAACGGCGGATCGAGGTGAGCGAGGCGTGGCCGGTGCCAAAATCGTCGAGGTCGATGCCGCAACCGAGCTTTGCGAGTGCCGTGATGTTGTGGACGATGACGTCATTGTCGTTTTCGGCGACGACGGATTCGAGGATTTCGATCGTCAGGCGATCCGGCGTGAGATCGAACCGATCGAGTTCCCATTTAAGCTTGGCCGCGAGATTGGGATTGCGCAGTTCCGCGCCGGAAAAGTTCACGGAAATCGTGGGAACCTGCAATGCTGCCCGGTCCCAGCCGCAAAGGGCCGACAGTGCTTGGCCAAGGATGATTTCGCCGAGGCGTTCACCGAGACCCGCGCCCAGGATCGCCGGCAGGAAATCGCCCGGCGTGAGCACGCCGCGCTCGGGGTGCTGCCAGCGCGCCAAGGCCTCAAATCCGACGACATCTCCGGTGTCGGTTGAAAGCTGGGGCTGGAAATAGGCGACGATCTCGCCGTTTTCGAGCGCAGCCTCGACCTGGTCGCGCAATTCGTCCCGTTCGGTCGCGGCACGCGCGATGTCGGCAGAATAGGCGCGGATGCCACCCGGACCGTTGCGGCGCGCATCCTCGTAGGCGAGCGTAGCCGCCTCGTAGACGCTGGCGCCGGTGCGCTCGGGCGCGCGGCCGGTCAGGCAGAAGCCGACCGAAGCACTGACATAGACCGTCATGGCGTCGATGCTGAACGGCTCGCCCACGGCCGCCTTGAGCCGTCCTGCGATCTGGATCACCGCCTCGAGGTCCATGCGGCGCGCGGGGGCGAGGGCTATGGCAAAGCGTGCGCCATCGATCCGGCCGAGCACGTCGCGTTCCCGAAGGACGCCCGAAAGCCGCTCGCCGATCTTCGTCAGCGTCTTGTCATAGGCGTCTTGGCCATAGGTCTCGATCAGTTGCTTCGGCTCATCAAGGCCGATGACGAGACAGGCAGAGGTTCGGCCGGTATCCTCCTGCGTCTCATAGGCGCGGTGGAGGGCGGCGGTCACGAGATGGCGCGGCGGGACCGGGACGGAAGAAACGGCTTCGTCCGCTTCTATGGCCCCCGGTGCGCCGCGTCGGTTCTGCGCCAGCCAGGCCAGAGGGACGCCCGCAGCCGCGGCGACGATAGCGCCGCGCGGGCCGAACCACAGCAGGGCGAGCACCAGCGCGGGATAAAGAGCGAGGAATTCCGGCCGCAACAGTCGCGCAGCTTCCCGGCCGAGAGCGGCGGTGATTTCATGCCGGACCATGGCAGACCTCTTCGTAGGCGGACCGCAAATCCGGCCCCGTCACCCGAACGCTAGGATCTGCTCATGACCGGGAGGTTAATCCTCGCCGCGCAAAAGCCGCGGAATTTCATTAAAATCCGTTTGGCCAGTCTCTCGGGTCGCCAGACCGGCGAAGTCGAAGAGCTTCGGGTCGAGAAGATGCGACGGCCGCGCATTCATCAGGGCGCGGAACATCACTTGCCTGCGGCCGGGGCTGCGCGCCTCCCACCCGTCAAGGATCTGCTTGACCTGCTGGCGCTGCAAACCGTCCTGCGAACCGCAGAGATCGCAGGGAATGATCGGATAATTCATCGCGCGCGCGAATTTCTCGCAATCGGCCTCGGCCACGAAGGCGAGCGGGCGATAGACGAAGAGATCGCCATCCTCGTTCACCAGCTTCGGTGGCATGGTGGCAAGGCGTCCGCCGTGGAAGAGGTTCATGAAGAACGTCTCGAGGATGTCGTCGCGGTGGTGGCCGAGAACGACGGCCGAGCAGCCTTCCTCGCGCGCTATGCGGTAGAGGTTGCCGCGCCGGAGCCGCGAGCACAGCGAACACATCGTCCCGCCCGGTGCGATCTTATCGGTGACGATGGAATAGGTGTCGGCGTATTCGATCCGGTGTTCCACACCCATTTTCGTCAGGAACTCGGGTAGCACTGTCGCCGGGAAGCCGGGTTGACCCTGGTCGAGGTTGCAGGCGAGCAGGTCGACCGGCAAAAGCCCGCGCCACTTCAACTCGTGCAGGACGGCGAGCAGTGTATAGCTGTCCTTGCCGCCGGAAAGGCAGACAAGCCAGCGTGCGCCGCGCTCGACCATGCCGTAGCTCTCGATCGCCTCGCGCACCTCGCGCACGATCCGCTTGCGGAGTTTCTTGAACTCCGTCGTCGCCGGGGCGCCATGGAACAGCGGATGGATGTCGTCGAGATCGTCGAGCATGTCGGGTCTATCGCAGAAGCATGTCGGGCAGGAAAGCTCAGTCTTCGTCGGATGGCACGGGATCATAGCCCGATCCGCCCCAAGGATGACAGCGGGCAATGCGGCGGGCGGCAAGCCAACTGCCTTTGAGCGCGCCATGTTTTTCCAGCGCCTCCAGCGCATATGCCGAGCAGGTCGGTTGATAGCGGCAGCCGTGGCCGACCCACGGGCTGAGCACGAGGCGGTAGGCGCGAACGGGCAGGGCGATGAGGTAAGCGAGCGGGGTCATGGCTTGTCGGCGTGGATGCGTTCGAGCGCTCGGACGAGGTCGGCCTGCAATTCGGCGAAATCGCGCGTGACCGTCGCCTCGGGGCGCCCGACAAGAACATAGTCCCAGCCGGGGCGTCCTTGAAGGGGCAGCACCGCGCGTGCAATTTCGCGCAAGCGCCGCTTGGCGCGGTTGCGCGTGACAGCGTTGCCGATCTTCTTCGAACAGGTATAGCCGATGCGGATGATGCCCGGCTCAGCCTCATCCTCGCGCCGCTTGCGCGCCTGCAGAAGGAAGCCCGGCGTTCCCTGCCGCCGCGCCTGCGCTGCACGCAGGAAGTCGGCGCGCTTGGTCAGCGTCAGGCAAACGGAAACCGCCGGAGGCGTCTCCGTGCCCTGGCCACTCTGGCCTTGCACGGGCGCCTCCGGCGGTGTCATGCCGTTTGCCTTATGGTCCGGCCTCAGGCCGACAGGACCTTGCGGCCCTTCGCCCGGCGGGCGTTCAGAACCTTGCGGCCACCCTTCGTCGCCATGCGCGCACGAAAACCGTGACGGCGGGCGCGAACGAGGTTCGACGGTTGGAATGTGCGCTTCATCGCTTCTACTCCGGGTTCTGCAGCCCAAACCCTGACGGATTCGAAGGCCGCTGTCATTCGAAGCCCGGCTATTAGACGCGCGCGCCCGGCAAGTCAACTCACGCCGGCCCGGTTTTTTCAACTTCGCGGCCCCCGCGGCGTCAAATACGGATGTACTCTAGGGACCAAGGTCTGATGGGTGGTTTAACTGCCTCCACGGAGTGCTTATTCTCCACAGGATCGACGGGGTTGCAACGGGACGGGCAGCAGTGTCTGCCCGCGTGGATGGGGCGATTGATGCTTTTCAATACACTGTCCGGCCGCTTCCTGCTCCTGACGATGCTGTTCGTCATGCTGGCCGAGGTTCTGATCTTCGTGCCCTCGGTCGCGCGGTTCCGCGAGGATTACATCCTGTCGCGATTGGAACGCGCACAGATCGCCTCTCTGGCGCTTCTCGCCACGGACGAGATGATCGACGAGACGCTGGAAAAGGAACTCCTGGCCAATGCGGAGGTTTACAACGTCGTGCTGCGACGCGACGAGGTGCGCCAGCTTGTCCTCTCGTCTCCGATTCCGGCACCGATCTACCGCAGCTATGATCTGCGCGAAGCACCCGCGTGGGAGTTGATCCGCGACGCGGTGGCCTGCCTCGTGGATCCGGAAAACCGCATAATCCGGGTCATCGGCGATCCGGTGAAGCGGGCCGGCCTCCTGATCGAAGTGACGATGGAGACTGCACCGCTGCGTACCGCCATGATCGACTATGGCTTGCGAATCCTCGGCCTTTCGGCGGTGATCTCGGCGGTGACGGCGGTGCTGCTCTTCCTCGCAGTGCGGCGGCTGCTGGTTGTGCCGATCCGTCGGGTCGTCAAGCACATGAGCGTCTATGCCGAGGCCCCGGAAGATGCGCGGCGCGTCATCGAACCGCAGGCCACTGTCGCCGAACTGCGCGACGCCGAGGAGGCGTTGCAGTCCATGCAGCGGCAACTGACCGGCGCGCTGAAGCAGAAGGAGCGCCTCGCCCAGCTCGGGGGCGGTGTGGCCAAGATCAGCCACGACCTGCGCAACATCCTGACCACCGCGCAGCTTCTGGCCGACCGCATGGAAGCAAGCGACGATCCGATGGTCAAACGTGCGGCCCCGAAACTCGTAGGCTCGATCAGCCGCGCCGTGGGCCTGTGCGAATCCACGCTCGCCTTCGGGAAGGCGGAGGAGCCGCCGCCGGTCCTGACGCGCTTCATGCTGTCGGGCCTCGTCCGCGATATCGTGGAGAGCGAGCGGCTGGCTGCCGGCGAGGCCGAGGTGGATTTCGTCACTGATGTGCCAGGTTCGCTGACGATCCGTGCGGACCATGAACAGCTGCACAGAGTGCTGACCAATCTCGTGCGCAACGCCCGTCAGGCCATCGAGGCCACCCACCAGCCCGGCACGATCGAGATCGGCGCGGGAGAGGAGGACCAAGGCTGGTGGATCCGCGTTGGCGATACTGGGCCAGGACTTCCGGCCCGTGCGAAAGAGCACCTTTTCCAACCGTTCCAGGGCGGGTTCCGCAAGGGCGGTACCGGCCTCGGCCTCGCGATCGCGGCCGAACTTGTCCGTGGACACGGCGGCCGGCTGGAACTTCTGAAGACCGATGCCGGCGGGACCGAATTCGTCATACATCTGCCGCGCGACCTCACCGGGCCGGACCTTGCACATGCATCGTGACCGAGATGGCCGGCCGATCCTAAGGATGCCGCGCGTCGCGCTGCTTTGCCCTTGCATTGCCGTTCGGGGGTCGCTAAATGCCACCCGACGCACCCGTAGCTCAGCTGGATAGAGCACCAGACTACGAATCTGGGGGTCAGGAGTTCGAATCTCTTCGGGTGCGCCATTTCCTCTCATTTCGATGGTTCGGCGCGGGTTGCCCGACGAAACCGGTGTATGAGGCTTGCAGAAGAACTGAAGGCCACCGCGCCGGTCGGGGATCATTTCTTTTGCGTTAGACAGAGTGATTGGTGTCCCGGCCGCGCTTCACCTAGGTTGAGGGCCGATTCGCCTGTGTCTGCGGCGAATGGCCATCGGGGGCATGCAGAATTGAGCGGATACACGGCATTCCGGTCGCCGCCGGATCAGGCGGCCACAATGGTCGACAGGCTTGTTGCCTGCCCCGTCTGCGACGTGCTGCATCGTGACGTGGAGTTGGCCGAAGGCGAGCGGGCGCGGTGCCGGCGCTGCGGCACGCTGCTTTTTGCGCCGCGCCGGAGCGCGATGACCCAGATCGTGATGCTGGCGTCCACGGCGGCCATCCTGATGGTGGCGGCGGTCTTCTTTCCGTTCCTCGAATTGCAGGCGAGCGGTCTCAGCCGGCAAAGCTCGGTCTTTGATGCGGTCATGGCCTTTTCCAAGGGTATCATGATGCCGCTCTCGGTTGCGGTCGGGGCGCTGATCGTCGTGCTGCCGTTCGTGCGGCTTTGCGCCATCGCCTATGCTCTCGCACCGATGGTGTTCGGTTCCGCACCGGCCGCCCATGCCGCCACTGCGATGCGCTGGGCCGAGGCGATGCGGCCTTGGGCGATGGCCGAGATCTTCATCGTCGGCGTGGCGGTTGCGCTGGTAAAGGTGGCAGGACTGGCCACGGTAACGCCCGGACCGGCCTTCTGGGCCTTCGCAGCACTCGTCCTCGTGACGATCCTCAAGGACAACCTCATGTGCAAGTTCACGGTATGGAAAACGCTGGAAGAACGCAGGACTTCCTGACCGCACGTCGGGCAGGTCTTGTCGGATGCACGCGCTGCGGCGCCGTGCACGCGCCGGACGTCGGTCATTGCCGACGCTGCGGCAGCGATCTTTCCAGCCGCGACGAGACCAGCCTGCAACGCGTCTGGGCCTGGCTCGTGGCCGGTCTTGTCCTTTACATTCCGGCAAATCTCTATCCGATGCTGGTGACCTCGACCTTCGGCAAGACCCGCGAAAGCACCATCGTCGGCGGCGTGATCGAACTTTTCGAGCACGGGTCCTGGGGGGTCGCGTCGATCGTCTTCACCGCAAGCGTGCTCATACCCATCGGAAAGTTCCTCTCCATCGCGTATCTCGCGGTGTCGTCGCGAACGGCGGTGACGATCCGCGGCCATGGCCGCCAGCGGCTTTACGAGGTGGTCGAATTCATCGGTCGCTGGTCGATGATCGACGTCTTCGTCGTGGCGATCCTTTCTGCGCTGGTGCAGATCAACTTCGTCGTGACCGTGAACCCGGGAATCGCGGCCGTCAGCTTCGCTCTTTCGGTTGCATTCACCATGCTCTCGGCGCAGAACTTCGACCCCAGACTGCTCTGGGACGCATATGAGGCCGACGACACGTGACCGAACCGCAGCTTCCCGATCTCGACGTCTCAGCCGCGAAACGGTCGCCCTGGCGCAATCTCTCGTTTGTCTGGGCAGTGCCGGTTTTGGCTCTGGTCATCTCGCTCGCGCTCGCGTGGCAGAGCTTTTCGCAGCGGGGGGTGCTGATCGAGATCACGTTCCAGAATGCCTCGGGCGTGACGCCGGGCGAGACGACGCTGCGGTTCCGCGACGTGGTGATTGGGACCGTGGAGGACGTGACCTTCACGCCTGACCTGAGCAAGGTCCTGGTTCGGGCGCGGGTCAGTAAGGAAGTCGCCCCGTTCCTCGACGCCGATACCGAGTTCTGGGTGGTCCGTCCCAAGGTCAGCGCGCGCGGCATCAGCGGACTTTCGACCGTTCTCTCGGGCGTCTATATCGAAGGCGCCTGGGATCAGGAACTCGGCGAGCCACTCAAGCAGTTCGAAGGGCGGGAGGATCCTCCGCTGGTCCAGCCGGGCCGCGCCGGAAAGCGCATCACGCTTGTCACCGAGGATGGCAGTCTCATCTCCGAAGGCGCGCCGGTCTTCTATCACGGGATCGAGGTCGGCCGTCTGGAGCGACCGCGGCTGACCGTATCTTCCGATGCCATTGTCGTCGATGCCTTCATCGAGGCTCCGCATGACCGAAGGCTGAACGCCGCGACCCGGTTCTGGGACACGTCCGGTTTTTCGGTATCGCTGGGCGGGGCGGGGCTGACGCTTGATTTCGACAGTCTTGCTTCGGTCGTGGCCGGTGGGGTCGAGTTCGACTCGGTCTACGAAGGCGGGGAGGCGGTGAGCCCAGGTCATGTCTTCAACATCTATCCGGACGAAGCCGAGGCGCGCAGAAGCCTTTTCGCGCGGTCCTTTGCCGAGACGGTGTCGATCGCGGCGGAGTTCGGCGAATCGGTCAGCGGCCTCGAACCCGGGGCGGCCGTGCACTATCGCGGGCTTCTCGTGGGCGAGGTGTCGGCAATCTCGGCGCAGGTGCAGGAAACGGGCGGCGGTCCGGATATTCGGATCATGGCCAATCTCGCCATCGACCCGTCGCGGCTCGGTCTGCAGGATGGCGCGGGGCAGGAGGATGTGCTCGATTTCTTCGACGCCGCCGTTCAGAAGGGGCTGAGGGCCCGGCTGGCGACGGCAAGCCTGTTCAGCTCGGCGCTGGTCGTCGAACTGGTGGAACTGCCGGACGCGGAACCCGCAAGCTTCGACCGCGCGGCCGAGCCGATGCCGGTTCTGCCCTCGGTGCCCTCGAACCTGCCCGATTTCACCGCCACGGCCGAGGGTGTGCTGGAGCGGATCAACCAGCTACCCATCGAAGAGCTCATCGATCAGGCGATCCGCTTGATGGCGAGCGTCGAGACGCTGGCAAGTGCCGAAAGCACGAAGGCAGCTCCCGACGCGGTCGTGGCCCTCCTGGAGGACACACGCTCGCTCGTCAAC
>JBNKFC010000260.1:0-2396 GCA_050289105.1 Paracoccaceae bacterium
GCTTTCACCGGATGGGTTCGCCACAAAGCTGGTGCTGCCCGCCTCGCAGATTCTCTACACCGAAGCCGATGCGCCCGGTCCCGATGACGACGCGCGCCTTCGTCAGGTCGCCAAGGCGCTCGAAGGTCGGACGCCCTATGCGGTCGAGGATCTTGTCTTTGACTGGGCGGAAGGGGATGGAATCGTCCGGGTCGCCGTGGTGGCCCGCGACACGCTGGCCGAGGCTGAAGCCTTTGCCGAAGAACACGGTTTTAACCCGTTCTGTTTCGCCTCCGAACCCGAGCCGGACCAGTTCCCGCGCGAACCTTCTTTCGGCCTGACCCGGTCCGGCGCGAAGCTGCGTCCCGAAGGTGACGATCTGATCGGCGACGCGGAAACCGGTCACTTGGCCGAGGCCGCAAGTGCTACGGTCGATGCGGACGTGGAAATCGGCGGCGAAGAGCAACCGGCGGTTTCCGACGAACCGGCTCCCCCGATGCCCGACAGCGTTGATCAGGCGGCGATAGCCCCAGGCCCCGCGCAGGATGACGCAGATGACGCTGACGCCATCGGCGGAGGCGAGGAACAGTCCGACGAACCCGAACCGGCCATGATCGTCAGCGCCGATATCAGCGCGGATGACATACCCGACGGAGTCGTGCCCCCACCCGCCGAACGCGGCGAGACTGAAAGCGCCGGGCGCAGCGATACCAAGGCCGGGCTTGGCATCACCGACGGCCTTATGCGCGATGATGCAGAGGACCTGTCCGCCGCCGATGAGACGCAGTCCGACGCCGATGACCCGCTTCAGGACGATCTGGCCACCGAGCTCGGACCCGAACCCATCGCCGCTCGCGAGGCGGCAGAGGCGCCCTTCATCGCGGTCGATGACATACCCGATACCGATGATGTCGTGGACCCGCCCGAACTGCCGGTTGTGCCCGCTGCACCGTCCTTCGCATCGCGCCGGGTGGGCCCCGCAATTCCGGCCGGAAGGCCGGAAGCGCCCGTCCTGACGGCACGTCCGGCCCGGTTCAATCTGCCCGGTTCGGACCGGTCGGCACCGGAACGGAACCGCGGCGTAACCGGCGCCGGTATGGCCGTGGACGACACGGCGCTCGATGAACCCAGCATCCCGAAACCGCGCGGCAAGGTTCCGCGTGTCCAGTCGGGACATCTGACAGATGCAGGTCATGGCACCCGGGCGCAGATAGAGGAGCGCAAGAAGGCGGCTGAAATGATCCCGCCACCTTCGGACCGGGAGGTGGAGTTCGAGATCGGGCTCGGCGTGCGCAATGGCCCGCCACCCCTGCGGCTCAAACTCGGCCTCGTTCTTGTCGCGGCACTCTTGGTCCTGATGGCGCTTGTGGGCTTCGGGTCGCTCTGGTTTTCGGATGCCTCTGACCCGTCCGAACCAACCACCGTCGCAGACACAACCGCAATCGTCCAACCGGCTGAGACAGTGGCGGAGCCCGAGGCGCCGACCGAGGTGGCCGCCGCAGCGCCTGCACCGGAAACCGACCAGATCGACGTGACGGAACCACCGGCCGACACAACGCCACCGGCACCCGAAACCACGGTCACGGAAGATGTCGCGCTCGCTGCGCCCGACCTTTCTGCCCCCGATGCTGGGACGATATGGACCACCCCTCCCACCGCCGTCGACACCCCGCCGCCCGGCGCGGATGTACCGCCGTCCATCGGTACCGAATCCGATCCCGGCACCGACGAAGCCCCGGTTCTGAGCCTTCTCGCCCCCGCGACAACCTCGCCCGATCCGGGCCTGAAGCCCCAACCGGCGCCCCCTCCGCCGGGTACCGAGTACCAGTTCGACGCCAATGGGTTCATCGTCCCGACCGCGGACGGGGTGCGGACACCGGACGGCGTCACGGTCTTCGCGGGACGCCCCCCCGTCGCCCCTGTGGCCCGGCCCGCCGCACTCTTGCCCACCACAGAACCGGAGCCGGAAACGCCGGACGCTGCACCAGCCCCGGAAGCTGAACCCGAAGCCGCCGCCCCGTCCGACGCGGCATCGCCCGATGCGGTTCCTTCTGACACCGCCACGGCAGAGGCCCCAGCCACCACAGCCGAAGAAGCCCCCCTGCCCGCCCCGGTCGATCCGGCCCATGCCGCCCTGAAGCCGAAACCCCGCCCGTCCGCCCTCGTGGCCGCGACAGAGGCCCGGATCGCGCAGGAAGAGGCGGAAGCCGAAGCGCTGGCGCAAGCACTCGCCTCTGCCACGCCGCAGGCCGTGACCACATCGCTGCGCCCGCGCGCACGCCCTGAAGGGCTCAGACCCGTCGTCATCGCGGCCACCCCGGCGGTCGACGATGCGGTCGCGGCAGCGGTTGCGGCCAGCCTTGCCGTTCCAGAGGCCCCGACGCAGGTCGCGCCTCAGGCGGCACCGGAGGAAGAGA
>JBNKFC010000261.1:0-12310 GCA_050289105.1 Paracoccaceae bacterium
CAACGAAGAGCAGGACGGTAATGAACAGGGCCGGTCCAAGATAGACGACAAAATTCACGATGAAGGCGACGACGCCCCAGATCATCGCGTCCGGCAGGCCGAGGAGCTGAAGCACAGCCGCGGTGATCGCGCCAAGGCCCGCGTTGATCAGTGTGATCGTGGAGAAATAGCGCGAGACTTTCCGTTCCGCCAACCTCAGGCGATGCGCGAGTTCAGCGCGTCCGCCGGTTTGCGAGAGGCGCAGCGAAACCCAGCTGTAGATCTCGCTGCGTGTGAGGAGGAAGAAGAAGAGAGCGCCCGCGAAGATCAGAACCTGCGAGAGGATCGCGGGCGCGGCCAGCAACGCGTCCGCGACGGACGGCATCGCGACCGTCTCCTCGGCCGGCGCGGCCGCGGGGGCGGCGTTGGCCTCGGGCGCGATTGCTTCGGCGACGCCGTCGGTCACCTCGGAAAGGCCCCGCATCAGGCTGCGCAGGCCCTTCACGACGTCCTGCATGTCGGACCAGACCTTGGGTGCCTGTTCCACGAGCTGCGCAATGATCGGCTGGAATGCCAGAGCCAGCGCGCCCACGACGAGGAGCGTCGCCGCGAGACCGACGAGCGCACCCCAAACCGGGGCATAGCCCCGGCTTTCCCAGAAGTCCGAAAGCGGCGAGAGAACGACTCCGGCGACCAGCGCCAGGGTGATCGGCGCGAGGATCGGCTCTCCGATGTTCATCGCCGCGATGAGCGCGATGGCGGCAATGGCGATGACGGATAGCTGCGTGAGGCGGTCGGTGCGGTCCAAGATCGTCTCCCCTATGTCATGGCTTAAACGCCAGCCGGTGCTCCGAGGTTCCGCGGGACCCGTGCGACGGCACGATCGCTCCGGCGCTGGCGATTTCTTGCCGGGATCTCTCCGAGGTGAACGCCACAGGGAACAGCGCCGCAGTCTGCGCGTTGAGACGGCACAACCCCCGTGAACCCAACCAAGGAGATCAAGATGAACTGGGATGAAATCGCCGGAAACTGGAAGCAGCTCAAGGGCAAGGCCCAAGCCAAGTGGGGCGACATCACCGACGACGAGTGGCACAGCGCCGAAGGTCGCCGCGAACAGCTCGTCGGGCTCGTGCAGGAAAAGTACGGCCACGCCAAGGACGCGGCCGAGCGCGAAGTCGACGAATGGGTCCGGCGCATGTGAGGGCAACCGGATGAATACGCGCATCTCGATCGACGACGACCCGAAGGCCGCGCTTTTCGCGGCGATGGACGAGGTGCGCGTAGGCATGCTCGGGGTCCTGGCGTCTGGCCGGCACATGCAGCCGATGACCCATTTCCCCGAGCCCCGGACCGGAACCGTCTGGTTCATCACCTCGACAGAGACGGACCTCGTCCGTTCGGTCGGGGTGGGGGCCAGGGCCCACTACTGCGTGACCGGCCGCGACCATAACTTCCACGCGTGCCTCGCCGGCACGATCGAACAATCCAATGATCGCGCCAAGCTCGAAGAGCTCTGGTCGCCCGTCGTTGGCGCATGGTTCGAAGGCGGGATCGAGGATCCGAGCGTTTGCCTCTTACGGCTCATGCTGCAAGAGGCCGCCCTCTGGTCTTCGACCGACAGCGCGCTTCGGTTTGGGCTGGAAGTGGTGCGAGCCAACCTGTCGCCGGAGCACAAGCCAGATCTTGGCGAGCATGCCGTGATCCGTTTCGACGCGGCCTGACATCGCCATTACAAGACATTGAAACGCGCCACCCTTTCGGGCGGCGCGTTTTGCTGTTTTCGGTTAGGGGCGGGCGATCTCGCACATCTCGCCTCCGCGATGCGGTCCTGGTGGCAGACCTGAAGCCATGCGAGCAGGGCCGCGAAGAGACTTGGAATTGCCCCTTCTCGTTGACCGGGACCGTCACAGCCAGGTTCCGCGACGCTGCGCCCGGTCGTTGTCAGGCAAGGGACAAGGGCGGCGCATTTGCGAATGATCTGCCTCCAGACAAACTGCTTTTTTCGGGCATGGCACCGACGAAGCAACGCCTTCCGCAAAAGCCGCGCTCGGTTTGGCGGGAATGGTGCCGCGGCACCTCCGCAGAATGAACGAAACCGGCCACCGCGCAGTGGCGGCAACCGGTCCGTCATCCACCCGGATGAAGAAAGGACCATCCTCCCGGGTAGATTTCTCTGACAGATGTCAGGCAGGCTTCGCCGCTTTCGTGTCGCGCTTGGCCTCCTCCTTGGCACGGTCGCGCAGGTTCTCGCCAATCTCGGCGGCCTTTTCGGCAGCGGTATCAGCCACGTCGCGCGCAGACGACTTCAGTTCGTCCGCGACCCCGCTGGCAACGCGCGCCATGCGCTCGCGCTCTTCGCTCAGAAGCGTTGCCGCGGCCTCCATCAGCCGGTCGCTTTCGGCGCCGAACGTGCGGTCCTCGACCCGTGTACGCGGCAGCGCGGCGGCAAAGGCCGCACCCAATCCCAAGGCCAGCACGCCGGCGATCATCGGGTGTTCGTTGATCAACCGCTCGGCCTCGCGGCCGCCGGCACGTGCCGACCGCTCCGCCCCCAGCCGCGCCGCATAGGCCGCCTCGCGCGCCGCCACGATGCGGTCGCGTGCGGCATCGGACAGACCGTCAAGCCCGTCGAGAAGGCTTTCCCGCATGTCTTCGGTGAAGCCCGCAAGGACCTTTGCGCGTTCTGCCGCGAAATCCCGCAGATCGCCGGCATAGGACCGCGCGTCCTGCTCGATCCCGCGCAGCGCCCGCGACGCCTTGGCGCGAAGCGTGTCGATCCGGTCCGACCAGCCATGCTCTTCCGCATTGGTGCCGGGGGTCGTGCCGTATCGCGGCGATGCGTCGGGCATGCCGCTGCCGTCCTCCCACCCCGAGTTTACGGACGGGTGCGGTTCCGAAGAGGTCTTTCTGGTGCCGAAGACAAGCCAGGCGATCCCGACGCCAGTCAGCGCCAGCGCCATGGGGTTTGCACGAACCGCGTTGTCTATGGAGCGGGTGTAGGCCGCGGCATTGCTGCGGATCATGCCCAGCGCCTCCTGCGCCAGATTCTCGACCGATACGCGGTGCTGCAAGGCGTCGAGGCTTGAACTCAGTCGGGCGCGGCTCTGCTCCAGGCCGGCTTCGATGGCGCTCGTGTCAGGATGCTGGGTCATGGGTCAAAATCTCCTTCAGATTTTGGGCGTCGCGGCGGATGTTCCTAGCCGTTCGACGCGGGAAAAGTTTCGATGGAGCGAGCGCGCGGAGCCCGAGCGCTGCAAGCACAACGGCTGCGAGGACGAGGACGGCCGCGACGATGAAGGCGGACCAGCCTGCCGAAAGCCCTTGGGCGACCAGCGCGGCCACGGCAGCGCCGGCAAGGACGTCGAGCGCGGCCAGCGCCACCGCCACCGCGAGAACGACGAGGATGAGCCCGCCGACCGCCTTGCGGATATTTTCCTCCAGCTCGGCCCGGGCGAGGGCAATTTCGCCACGGACAAGGTCCGACAGTGCCCGCGCCGCGTCCGACAGAAGTGTGCCCGTCGGCCTTGACTGGTGTTCAGTAGTCAAGATTGCGCCCCCATCCCGACAGGGCTGGCGACCTCGTGGCCGGTCTTCGTCTTGGCGGCCGCCGGCGTCTCGGGCCACTCGCCGGGCACCGATGCGGCGCGCGGCGCCTCGCTGCTCGCCCGCGCGAACCGGGCGAGAGCGAAGCCTGCGATTGCCGCGCCAGCGACGAATGCGCCGGGGTGGCGACGGGCGAACCGCTCCGTCTCATCCACGATGGAAGAGAAGCTGCGTCCGCGCAGGTCCTCGGACATTTCCGCGACGCTGCCAGCCACGACGTCGAGGATCCGGCTTTGCAGATCGTCGTTCGCGCTTTCGGAGCGCAGCTTCTCAGCCAGTTTCAGGCCCTGATCCGATATCAAGTCCTTGCCCGCCTCGGCCCGCGCTTCAGCTTCGGACCGCAGGGCCGATTTCGCCCGGCCTGCGACATCCGCCGCCCCTTCCCGCGCGACCTCGAGCGCGTCGGACGCCGCGCTCCGCGCAGATTTTCCGGCGTCTTCGACGGTTTTCTTGAGGGTGTCATGTGTCATTTGAATCTCCTTTGCGGATATGACCGGGGGATCGGCCGGGACCGGGCCTCGCCCCTCGGGCGACCTCTTCCACTTCGTTGTCGTATCAACGTCCTGACCGGGCCCGGGTTCCGCGGGGCCGTCGGCTTCGGCGGGTATTCGCCACGCCGGATCACACCCGGTGCGCCGGAGCGCGCGGGCCGGCGATGAGCCAGATCACGAAGCCAACGAGGGGGAGCAGAAAGACGAGGAGCGCCCAAAGTGCCTTGCGCCCGCTCGTCGCGTCCGATCCCAGGATCGACACCAGTGCCCAGATATCGAGGGCGAGCAGCACGAGGCCACCCAGTCCGGATAGTTCGAACATGTTCATCTCCATCATGTCATCGTTTCCGTTGATTCAAGGGAAAACGCGGGGAGAGAGAGGCGGGTTCCGATGCCGGGGCGGCATCCTGCGTGTCACGGTGAGACGAAAGGCATGGAACCTTTTCGGTCGCCGCAGCGTTGGATCGTCATCTGCAGCACTGAACCAATGCAACAGCAAAGGAGAGAACGTCATGCTCGGTTGGGCCATTACCTTTCTCGTCATCGCGCTGATCGCCGCGGCCCTGGGCTTCGGCGGGATTGCCGGCGCCTCCGCCGGAATCGCGCAGATCCTGTTCGTGATCTTCCTGATCCTTTTCGTGGTCGCGATGGTCGCGCGCGCGGTGAGAGGCAAGCCGCCGGTCTGATCCGGCGCAGCTGAGACGACCCGCCGTCGATTGTCCCCTATCCATGTGTATTGGATCGGCGGCGGCCAGACCGGACCGGGATATGTCCATCCCGGTCCGGTCGTTTCTTTTCCGGTAAGTGCCTGAGCGGGACCTAGCGCCCTATTGCCCGCGACAACGCCGCCTCGAGCACCGCGAAATCGACAGGTTTCTGGATGAGTTCGATGCCGGACAGTTCCTCGGGCCGCGCCTCACCACCGTCGCCGCTGAGAAACACGACCGGGACACCGTTGCCAAGGCAACGCCGGGCAACGTCGAACGAGGTGTTCTCGCCGAGGTTGATATCGAGCACGGCGGCACCCACGGGGTCAGCCGTAAGAAGATCGAGCGCCTCGGCCACGGACCCCGCCGGACCGGCGACGGTATACCCCCGCGATTCCAGCTCGGCCTGCAAATCCCAGGCGATGATCACCTCGTCTTCCACGATCAGCACCAGCGGCTTACCGGCCATCGCGTTCCTCATCCCCGACAAAGACGAATTCTGCTGCAAGTCCCGACGGCGCATAGTCGATCTGGGCCGACCCCTGCAAACTGTGTTGAAGTGTCGATTCGATCAAGCGGGTACCGAAGCCGGTGCGGTCTGGCGGATTGACTTCGGGCCCGCCGGATTCCGTCCAGTCGAGGCGCACGCGGCGATCCGCACCGACCGGCGACCAGGAGATGCGAATGCTGCCCCCTTCGGTCGAAAGTGCTCCGTACTTGGTCGCGTTTGTGGCGAGTTCGTGCAGGATGAGACCAAGGGCATGGGCCGTCGTAGTGCCAAGGACGACGGGAGGGCCGGACAGCAGCAACCTGTCGCGTCCCTCTGCGGCATAGGGGGCAAGCTGGCGGCGGATCAGATCCGCCAGGAGGGGTTCGCCGCCACCCTCGGAGAAGATGCTATCGTGGGCGGCCGCTATCGCCCTTAGCCGACCAGAGAAGGTCTCGCGGAACGTGTCGAAATCGCCCGTGTTGCGCATCGTGTGAGACGCCATCGCCTGAATCGTCGCGAGGATATTCTTCACGCGGTGATTGAGCTCCCCCACCAGAAGCCGCTGGCGTGCCTCGGCCTCCTTCTTGTCTGAAATGTCTTCGACCGCCGAGATCAGATAGGCGACCGAGCCGGTCCGGTTGCGGACACATCCGACGGTCAGGTTGACCCAGACGAGGCTGCCGTCCTTGCGTCGGTAACGTTTCTCCATCTCGTATTCGTCCCGGGCGCCACTCAATACTTCCGTCAGAAGAGAGAGATCCTTGTCGAGATCCTCGGGATGGGTGATGTCCTGGAAGGACAGTTGCACCAGTTCGTCCGGTGTGTAGCCGACGATATGGCACAGCTTGGTGTTGACCCGCAGCCAGCTGCCGTCAGGCGCAACATGGGCAATTCCGACGGCGGCATTTTCGAACGTTGCGCGAAAGCGCGCCTCGCTCTCGCGCAAGTCGGCTGCGTGGCTCTCGCGTTCCGACAGGTCGTAGAAATAACAGACAACCCCTGGCCGCCGGTCCGGCAGCGTGACACGCTCCATCTTCCAGTCGTAGGACTCGATCAAGTCGGTATCCTGGCGGCGCTCCACGGTGCTCGGCGCATGGTAGGGGATCCCGGTGTCCAACGTGCGGCGGAAATGGGTGATGGCCACGCTCGCGAACGGTTCGGGCCATAGACGCCGCATGACCTCGGCGAAATCGCGGCCGACCAGCGGGGTGACGGTGCCGAATACCTTCTCGGCGCCGGCGCTGAGCATCGCAAGGCGAAAGTCACTGTCGACCGCGAAGATGCCGAAGGGAGCATTCGTGACAAGGTGCCGAAAACTGTCATGCGCGGCACGAAGCGAGTCTTCGCCGAGCTTGCGTGCGGAGATGTCGACGCCGGAAGCGACGAGGTAATCGACCCTACCGCTGGCGTCGCGATGTGGCGCGAGTTGAAAGTCGATGTAGATCCGCTGGTCTCCCGCGACGCGCACCTCGACGTCATAGCGGACGGACTCGCCACGGCGGGCATCGGCGACGGCGGCGCGAAGCCGGTTCTGGGTGTCCGTGTCGAAATTCCACCAGTAGCAATCCCAAAAGGGACGCCCGATTACGTCCTTCCGGTCGAGTCCGGCCGCACGAAGCGCGGGCTCATTCGCTTCTGTGAGATGACCGTCAGGCGTCAGCGTCCCGGCAAAGGCGACGATGTTGTCCAGAACGCCGCGCAGCAGAGGAGTTGTCGCGGCATCCAGCTTTGGACTTGGGGACATTGGAGCAACCTCTTTACTGATCGTCACACCCCTTGCTCCGCCTTCGGTGACATCGACACGCGCGCGACCGGGTCACGCGAATAGATACGCAAAACCGCGGCCTGTCAGTAAACAACAGGCCGCGGCGGACGCTTTTGGTGCGTTGGGGGCTGCACCCACTCGTTAAGACTGTCGTTTACTTGTCGTAGGTCGGCAGCGCTTCCATCTCTTCCCGAGTCATCGAGACGTAGATGCGCACGTCGTCGCCGCCGTCTTCGCGCAGGATGTCGATGTCGTTCATGGCGAGTTCGACGGGCTTTTCGCCGATGCCGAGGAACCCGCCCACATCGATGATGCCGTGGGTGATGTTGCCCTGATCGTCGAGGATCAACTCGGAGACCTCGCCGATCCACTCGTCATTCGCGTCATAGGCCTTGGCGCCGGTCAGCATCTCGGTGGTCAGGTCTTCCTCTGCCGCGGCCATGTAGCCGTCGCGCACGACCGGCTCGCGCGTCATGGCATCGGCGGTATCGTTCGCCGCTTCGGTGACGGCAGCGCCCGTGGCGGTAGCCGCATCGCCGACCGCATCGGCGGCACCTTCAGCCGTCTCGGCCGTGGCGGTGGCCGCATCATCGACGGCCGCTTCGGTCTTCTCCATCGCGGCGCGACCCCAGCTGTATTCGGGCGCCTCTTCGAAATTGGCGCGCGAGGCGTTCATGACGAGGAAGTAGTCCTCCTCATTATCGGCCGTGGCACTGTCGCTGACGAAGTGCAGCGCGCCCATGTCGACAGCGACCTGACGTTCACCCACGCCAAGGAAACCGCCGATGTCGACGAGGACCGCCTCGACCGAACCATCGCGCGAGAGGATGACGTCGTTGACCTCGCCGATGTCTTCCCAGCCGTCCTGCAGGCCATCGAACGCGTCGCCGTCGACGGCAGCTTCGGAACTGTAGACGCGCTGTCCGATGAACTCGGAAGCATGGACCTCCATCGGGTCGGCCTCGGCGCGGAATTTCATGTCTTGAGCGATCGCCGCAGTTCCTGAGAAGGCAAGAAGAGCGGTGGAAATCATGAGATTTTTCATAGGGATGGACTCCTTTGACCATTACAACAAGCGCGTTTCAGCGCTTGCAGGTCAAACGTCCCACCGGCCTCAGAGTTCCGAACAATCTTGCCGTCAGGCTCTATCTGCGGCCGGACCCGGCATAAGTTCGCGCACCGACGCAATATCCGTGGGCAGGTGTCCGGAGCGGTCGAGATCGGCGAGTAGGAGTGCAGCATGATCGCGCACCGCGGCGCGGGTGTCGGCATGGCCCGCGACGTGCAGACGCTCGTAGGCGCGGGCGAGGCCCTGGGCCATCAGGACGTTCGCGCCCGCCGCGCGGCGGAGCGGGTGATACGCCTCGTCGAGGAGCTGCCGGATCGAGGCGCCGGGCAAGATCACCCGCGCCCGACCCTTGGCATCGCGCAGGACTTCAGGGTGCGGTTCGGACCGGGCGACCTCGGCAAGAGCGCCCGACAGCATGTCGCTGACGGCCAGGGCCGTGAACGTATCGTTGACGCCAGGCGACAGGGCGCGCAGCGCAATCTCGACGAGGAGGTTGAGCGAGAAGTGAACCGTCCCCGCATCCGAGCGTGCCGGCTCCTGCCGAACGCAGGCGCTGAGTTTCTTCGACACTTCCGCGGACACCTCGGCATTGACCGAAAGCACGGTCTCGTCGGCAAAGACGTAGTCGCCGGCCGTATGTTCGACCCGGACGACGATATCGGCGGTCTCCGCCAAGCCGACCACTGCATTGCGGTCGAGCTGCGCGAGGTAGCCGGCTTCGCTCGTCGCAGCGGCGGGACGAAAACTTTCGGGGTCTGGCAGATCCCCCGCGTCGGCGCTGTTTTCCTTCAACCGCGCCAAGTCACGTTCCAGCCGTTCGGCGATCTTCGCAAGTTCGTCATCGACCGACACGGACTGCGCCACGGTCCGAACGAACCAGATCAGCTGCACGACAGAGGCGACCGCCAACACACCGGCACCCAAAGTGGCGATCCGCAACGCGTCCTCGCCGCCAAAGCCCAAAGCAACGAGCGCATAGAGAAATGTGCCGCCGAGAAGCCCGGCGGTGATCTGATTGACGCGCTCCGTGGTGAAGCGTTTGAGAAGCCGGGGGCCGATGCTTGACGCGGCCAGCGTGAACACAACGAGGGTCAACGAATAGGCCAGCGAAAGCGCGGTCATGGCACTTGTCGCGACGACGGACAGGATCGTCCGCGCTGCCGAGGTGTCGAGGGAAAGCATCCAGTCCGGCGTGCCGAAAAAGCCTTCGGCGAAAACAGCGCCCCACCCCGCAAGCCCGATCAGGAGCGCGATGGATGCCGGCACGGTCAGAAGCGCCGTGAAGGGTGTCCGCCAGGTCATTGTCCGTCCCCTGCGCGTGTATCGCGCAGTCATAACGCGTCAACGACCCGTCTGGTTCCCAGATGTTTCCGCAACCGGGAACCGCACGGGGTAGCACCGCGTTACAGGTCCGAGAGGCGCGGCGCGCGCCGGCGGGGGACGTCATGACCAACGCGGAAGGCCAGATCGCCTGCAACAGGCCGGGCCGCACCGACAAGTCCGATCTTGCGGCAATCCGGCGCTATCTCGGCATCATCGCTTTCGTCTGTGCCGCCGTGGCGCTCTACTTCGCCAAGCAGGTCGTCCTGCCATTCATCCTCGCCATTCTATTGGCTCTGACGCTCAGCCCGATCACACGCGCGCTCGCCCGCTTCGGCATTCCGCCTGTCATAACGGCGCTTGTCCTCATCCTCGCTGTGGCATCCTCGATGGCAACCGGGGGCTACCTGCTCAGCGATCCGGTCTCCGACTGGGTCGAAAACGCGCCCGAGATGCAGCGCGAACTGGAGCGGCGGCTGCACGATTTCACCGCCTCGATCCGGTCGGTCAAGGAGGCGTCCGACCAGGTCGACAAGATCGCCGAAACCGCCAAGGATCCCGATGTGGTCAAGGTCTCCATCGAGCAGCCGGGCCTTGTCACCTCGGCCATGCTCGACGTCGCCTCCTTCGCGACGACGTCGCTGGTCGCTCTGGTCCTCGCGCTCTTCCTCCTTGCCTCGGGCGACATGTTCTACGTCAAATTGGTCGAGAGCTTTCCCCGCTTCGGCGACAAGAAACGGGCGCTGAAGATCGCCTATGGCATCGAACAGAGCATCTCGCGCTACCTGCTGTCGATCGCTGTGATCAATGCCGCACTCGGTCTCGTGGTCGGGCTCGGGCTGTGGCTGATCGGAATGCCCCAACCCGTGGTCTGGGGCGCCATCGCGTTCCTTTTGAACTTCCTGCCCTATATCGGCGCGGTCGGGGGCGTGGCGCTTGCGGCGGCGGTATCGATCGTCAGTTTCGACAGCCTCGGCCACGCCCTCCTCGCCCCGGGCTTCTACCTTCTCGCCACGACGATCGAGGGGCAGTTCATCACCCCGGTCGTCCTCGGACGGAGGCTGGAACTGAACGCGGTCTTCGTCTTCGCGACCGTCGTCTTCTGGGCCTGGATCTGGGGCTTCGCCGGGGCGCTCACCGCGGTGCCGTTCCTCGTCTGCCTCAAGGTCCTGTGCGACAATATCCCCGCCCTTTCGACGCTCGGGAACTTCCTCGGAACCTCGGACATCCGTGGCCGCTACGATCCATTGCGGGCCGAAGAGGGATGACGAGACGGTCATCCGGCGCGGGAACCGGCAAGCCTTGCACGGCGTTTTAGCTCCGACGGCCCCTTCCCCGGCCGGGCAACAACGATCGAGGAGTTACACCATGTTCACCACAACCGTTCGCGGCCTTATGGCCGGTCTCGTCATCGCCACCGCCGCCCCGCTTTCCGCCGAGACCATCGTGCGCGAAGTCGAAGTGACGGCGGATATGGACGCCCTTCAGAACAGCGCCGCCGCGGCGCACTGGACGAACCTTTCCGCCGACCTCGAAAACGCCATCGTCGGCGCGCTCGTCGGACGAACCGGCGAGGAAGGCGCGAAGATCACCGTCGACATCGACGAGGTGGAACTGGCCAACAGCTACCAGTCGTCAATCGGCACGGCGGACTCGCGCTTGGTCGGCGACGTCGCGGTGACCCATGACAGCGACAACACCAAGTTCGACGCCTATGAGCTGACCGTGACGTTCGAAGATGCCGGCCCCTTCTTCCTTCCGGGCACGGATCTCACCGCGATCACGACGGACAGCCAGGAATACTACGACGCGATGATCGCGACCTTTGCCGATCACGTGGTCAGGAACCTGAAGTAATCGCACCACAATTTCGGTCTGAGACCATACCCCAAGCCGAAGGGCTTGGGGTATTCTCGTTGTGCAGCGGCGATGCCCAAGCCGAGCCAATCAGGTTTGAAAAAAAGACCGCCGGGGTCGAACGAACGACGCACCGGCGGCGAGGAAGGCAATGGGGACAGAGACCTTCCAGTGTTCGGCAACACGTGGGGAACGTGGACAGGACTGCCGACTGAGTTCGAAACGCCCAAGCCGCGGATTTGTTCCCGGAGAATGTCCCGGCGTGGAGGGGAAAGGGCGTAGGGCCTGCGTCGGGTCTGCGTAGTTTTTCCGTAGTACTTCTGTAGCTACAGGGCGATCGCATTTTTTTAGCCGCGTTTCCCGGGGCAGGCGCCTGCGTTCGGGCGCGGCGAGGTCACCGAACGCACCGTCTACCGCCCCTTCGGCGAGGAGATCGGCCTGGACCCTATCACCGCGTTCGGCCTGCCCGAGACCAAGGGGTGAGGCAGGACCGTGGCCCCGGTGGGGCCGCGAAAGCCTGCCGAACGCGGCGAACGCTTCGACGACGCCTCCGGCCTGCAATACCTCAACGCACGCTACTACGACCCCAAACTCGCCATGTTCATCCAGCCAGACTGGTGGAAGTCACCAAGGCGGGCGTCGGGACAAATCGTTACTCCTACTCCTTCAACGATCCCGTGAATGGAAGGGATCCGAGCGGGCATCAGAGCTTCGGCTACAGCCGCGGTGATTTCTATCGTGACTTGTTCGGCACCGCAGAAACAGACCTTTCGGTCGCTGCCGAGGTCGTCGTTGAGAACGGCGCGATTGTCGCAGACGTCGGCTTGGACTTCACACCGGTCGTTGGTGATTTCAAAGGCATATACGAGGCGGAAGGGGGCCTAGAAACCGCAATAGCCTTTGGTGCGGCCATCACCGGGCCCATCGGAGATGCTGTAAAGCGGGGCACCAAGGTACTTAAGGCTTCAGGCATCATCGGGCCTGCCAGACGGAAAATGGTGCAGCTGACAGGTGAGGTCAAACACGTCA
>JBNKFC010000262.1:0-1834 GCA_050289105.1 Paracoccaceae bacterium
AAAATGTCGGCCGCGCGCTTGACCGGCTGGCAGCGGGCCTGCGCGCCCAGGCCCATGCCGATGGGGCGGGGGCCTTCGATCCGGGGCCTGCGCGCTATCTCGGTGATCTCGGGCCGGCGACGGCGGCCGTGTCTGCCGCCCTTGCCGAGACGCGGACGGCGCTCGCCGCGGCAGTGGAGCGTGAGACCGGACAGCTCAAGAGCGAAAAGGGACGGCTGGAAGCGCTCCTGTCCGACGTTCCGGCGGGCGTTCTTCTGTGTTCGGGGGCGCATCAGTTGGTGTTCTACAACGGTCCCGCGACCGATCTGCTTGGCGCCGAGGCGGCGCCGGGGCTCGACCGCAAGGTCTTCGACTACCTGCGCGAGGCGCCGCTCGTCCATGCTTATGACCGGCTCGTCGCGTCGCGCGATGCCGATGCGGTCTCTGACCTCATGGTCGCGACGCGGGATGGCCGGCGGGTCCTCTCGGCGCGCATGCGGCTTCTCGATGCCGGGGCGGCGCGGCCGGGCTACGTGCTGACCCTGCGGGACGTGACGGCGGATCTTGCTGCCCATGCCGGTCGCGACCGGCTTCTGGAGGAGATCTTCGACCGCATCCGGCGGCCGGCGGCCAACCTGCAGACCGTCATCGGCGTGATCGCGGAGGCGGGTGAAGGCGGCGCGGAACTCAACGCGGCGCTTCTGGAGGAGGTGGGGGCGTTGGCCCGCACCGTCAACGAACTCGGCGACCGCTACGATGCGGCACGCGGCGGCTGGACCGTCCTGCCCTTTACCCGCGCGGCCGATCTTGCCGACGGTCTGCGCGCGCGGTTCGAGGCCGAAGGGCTGGCGGTCGGAATCGACGCTTCGGATCTTATCCTGCGCTGCGACGGGTTCGAGGTTGTGGCGCTGCTTGCGGGCTTTGCCCAGCGGCTGGCCGAGACCGGGACCGCGCGCGATTTCCGCGTGAAGATCGTCGAGGACGGCGCCGGGGCGCTGATCGGGCTCGAATGGGAGGGCGCGCCGCTTGCGATCGGCATGCTCGACGCCTGGCTCGCCGAACCCATCGACGCAGCGGCAGACAAGACGGGACGCGCGGTGCTTGCCACCCACGCCACCGAGTGCTGGCCCGAGGCGGAGGGTGCACGCGCCGCGATCCGTCTGCCGATCCGCGAGGCCCGCCGGGCATCGGGCCGTGTCGCGCCCATCACCCGGCATGTGGTCTACGACTTCGATCTTCTCTTTAAGCCGCGCGCCGCCGCGGCGCTTGCCGACACCCCGCTTGAGGACCTCACCTACGTCGTCTTCGACAGCGAGACCACCGGGCTCTTGCCCGACGAAGGTGACGAGATCTGCCAGATCGCCGGGCTGCGCCTGGTGAACGGCCGCCGCGTCGCGGGCGAGGTCTTCGACATGCTCGTCCATCCCGGCCGCACGATCCCGCCCAAGGCGACCGCGGTCCACGGGATATCGGACGCGATGGTGGCCGATGCGCCGGGCGTCGCCGAAGCGATCTCGCGCTTCCACGGCTTCGCCGAGGGCGCCGTGCTGATCGCCCACAACGCGCCCTTCGACATGACCTTCCTGAAGCGCCGCGAGGCGGAGATCGGCCGCAGTTTCGACAACCCGATCCTCGATACGGTGCTTCTTTCGGCGGTGGTCTATGGCCAGACCGAGGTCCACAGCCTCGACGCGTTGAGCCACCGGCTGGGCATCACCATCCCCGAGGAGGCACGCCACACCGCCATCGGAGACACGATCGCCACGGCGGAGGCGTTCTTGAAGCTGTTGCCGATGCTGAAGGGAAAGGGCCTCGTCACCTTTGGCGACGTGCTGGCGGAGGTGAGGAAGCACGG
>JBNKFC010000263.1:0-5315 GCA_050289105.1 Paracoccaceae bacterium
GCACTGGATGCGGCCGCCGCGGCGATCGCGGCGGCCTGAGCGCCCGGACCCTCTGCCCCAGACACCCGAGCTAGGGCAGCCGCGCTCCTGCGGACACGTTCGCCAGCAACAATGTTCCGTCAGTCGCGTGCGGCTGCGAGCGCGTCGGGCAGTGCGGCGGCGAAGCGGGCGAGGTCCTGGCTTCGCCCGCAACTCACCCGGATGCAGCGATCATGCGGCGCAACGAAGGGCATGCGGACGAAGATGTCCCGCGCGACAAGCTCGGCGAGCACTTTGCGTGCGAAGGCGCCGTCGGCACCGCAATCGATCGTCACGAAATTCGTCGCCGAGGCCAGCGGTGTCAGGCCATGCCGCCGGGCGATATGGGAAAGGTCGCGCCGCGCGGCCTCGATCCGTTTCACGACCTCAGCCAGATAGGCGCGGTCCGCAAGGGCGGCGAGGGCGCCGGCCTGCGAGATCCGGCTCATGCCAAAGTGATTGCGGATCTTGTTGAAGGCGGTCACAAGCGCGGCGGCGCCGATCGCGTAGCCGACCCGGGCGCCGGCCATCCCGTACCCCTTGGAAAACGTGCGAAAGCGGATCACGCGCGGATCTTCGGCGTCGATCTGCGCCGCCGTGCCTTCGGGGGCGAGATCGATATAGGCCTCGTCTAGGGCGAGGAGCGTGCCGTCGGGCACGGCTTCGATCATCCGGCGCAGGGTGTCCGCGCCGTGCCACGATCCCATCGGATTGTCGGGGTTGGCGAGATAGATCAGCTTCGCCCTCGTCTCGGCGGCTTTTTCGATCAGCGCCTCGGGGTCTTCCTGGTCACCCTTGTAGGGGACCTTGTGCAGGACGCCGCCAAAGCCCGCGACGTGGAAGTTGAAGGTCGGATAGGCGCCGTCCGAGGTCACGACCGGGTCGCCGGGGCCGACGAGAAGGCGGACGAGATAGCCGAGAAGGCCGTCGATCCCTTCGCCCACGACGATGTTTTCCGGCGAGACGCCGTGATGGGCCGCGAGCGCCTCGCGCAGGTCGTGGTTTTCCGGGTCCCCATACATCCAGACCTCGCGCGCCGCCTTCTCCATCGCGGCAATCGCGCGGGGCGAGGGGCCAAAAACGCTTTCGTTCGCGCCGAGGCGGGCGGAGAAGAGACGGCCCCGGGCGCGTTCCTGAGTTTCCGGCCCGACGAAGGGGACGGTTGCGGGAAGGCTCGTCACAAGGGGCGTGTAGCGTGGTCCGGTCATGCCGTGATGAAAGACCAGAAACCGGGTGAGCCGGCAAGCGTCTTTACGCGCGGCCCCTTGCCCTCGATCTGTGCGGGGCGCAAAAAGGGCACAGGCAGACCGTCCCCGGGAGAAGACCGATCGCCGCGCCCGCCACCCTCGCGCCCCTGGCTAACCGAAGCTTCCGGGACCTCTGGCTGGCAAGCCAGCTTTCCAACCTCGGCTCGCTCATCCAGGCGGTTGGGGCCGCATGGGCGATGGGCAGCCTGACGACAAGCCACAGCATGGTGGCCCTCGTCCAATCGTCGAACACCTTGCCGATCATGGTATTCGCGCTGGTTTCCGGGGCCTTGGCCGACAGTTTCGATCGGCGCCGGATCATGCTGTCGGCGCAGGTCTTCATGTTCACGGTCTCGGTGCTCCTGGCCCTGGTGGCATGGCAGGGCTGGCTCACTCCTTGGCTTCTGCTGACCTTCACGTTTCTGATTGGCTGCGGCACCGCACTCTTCAATCCGTCCTGGCAAGCCTCCATAGGCGACATCGTCCCGCGCGAGCATGTGCCCGGCGCGGTTGGGCTGAATTCGATGGGCTTCAACCTCGCGCGGTCGGTCGGTCCCGCGCTGGGCGGGGCCATCGTCGCGGCGGCGGGGGTGGCGGCAGCTTTCGCCGTGAATGCGGCGAGCTATGTCACATTCATCATCGGGATTTCCCGCTGGCAGCGTCCCGAGAGGGACGTGGCGCTCCCGCGCGAGGATATCGCGCGGGCGGTTGGGGCGGGGTTCCGCTACATGGTCATGTCGCCCGCGCTGGTCCGGGTCATGGCGCGCGCCGCGCTCTTCGGCGCGGGGGCATCGGCGCTCATGGCGCTGCTCCCGGTCTACACGCGCGACACGATGGACGGGACGGCCTTCACATACGGGGTGTTCCTGGGCTGTTTCGGCGTCGGAGCGATTGGCGGTGTGTTGATGAACGCCCAGCTGAGGGCGGCGCTGAGGAACGAGCGCGTCGTCGAACTCGGCTTCGCGGGGTTCGCGATCTCGGCCGCGGTATTGGCGCTCGTGCCCGCCTATCTTGTTGTCGTTCCGATGCTTTTCCTTGCCGGGGCGTGCTGGGTCATGGCCCTGTCGCTTTTCAACACCACGGTGCAGCTTTCGACCCCGCGCTGGGTCCTGGGGCGCGCGCTCGCTTTCTATCAGACCGCGACGTTCGGCGGCATGGCGGGGGGCGCGTGGTTCTGGGGCTGGATCGCCGACCGGGCGGGGATCTCGACCGCACTCGGCATTGCTGCCGGCGTTCTCGTGGTGGGCGTGTTCGCCGGGCGGGTGCTGCGGGTGAGCGATTTTGGCGAGCTGGACCTGACGCCGCTCGGCCTCATCACCTCGGCCGAACCGAAGATCGACCTGCGCGCGCGCAGCGGCCCGATCTTCATCATGGTGGAATACGAGATAGCTCAGAAGGATGTGCCCGAGTTCCTCGCGCTCATGCAGGAGCGGCGCCGGATCCGGATCAGGGACGGCGCGCGGCGCTGGGCGCTGCTGCGCGATCTGGAACGGCCGGAGATCTGGAGCGAAAAATACTATGTCGCGACCTGGGTCGACTACGCGCGTCATCTCGCGCGGCGGACGAAGGCGGACGATGCCGTCCACCAGTCGATCCGCGCGCTTCACCGGGGTGCGGAGCCGCCGAAGATCTGGCGCAAGATCGAACGCCAGACGGTGCCGCGCCACGACGACGCGCCGCCGCTCACGCCGTCGGATCTGGCGTAAAGGTTCAGGATTTCAGGAACTTGCGCCGTGCCTCCTCGGCTATGGCGCGGCGCAGTTCGAGCCGGGCGATCTCGGCCATCGCGGCCTTGCGATCGGCCTCGTCAGCCGCCGAGGCGTAGCGGGACCTGGCTTCGGCAATCGCCTTCTTCAGGGTGATCTCCTCGGGCAGCGCGCCGGCTTCGGCCATGATCCGGAAGCCGATCGCCTCGCCGGGATCGACGAAGACGTCGCCCGGGCGCTGGGGCAGCGGTCTGCCCTCACCCGCGAGCCGGTCGAGCTTGCCCTCGGCGCGGGCCTTGAGCATGCGGCGTTCGGCAATGCGGTTGAGCCAGTCGGACATGGGCGCCTCCCCGTTCAATATGGGAGCCGGCGGTCCTTGAGGGAAGGCCGGGGGCGCTGCCCCCGGACCCCCGGAGTATTTTCGAACAGAAGAAGGGGTCAGCCGATGTCTGAGAGGCGTTTCAGCGCGGCCTTCAGCTTGTCGGCCTCTTCCTCGCCGAGTTCGAGCTTTTCGCGGGTTTCCTCGACGATCTCCTCGGGGGCGCTTTCGACGAACTTGGGGTTCGAGAGGCGGCCCCTGAGGCCGTTCAGGTCCTTCTCCAGCTTCTCCAAACTCTTGGAAAGGCGCGCCTTTTCCTCGGCGATGTCGATGACGCCTTCGAGCGGGATGGCGAAGCTGCCGCCTTCCACCGCGACCGTGATTGCGCCTTTGGGGGCCTGGCCTTCGGTCATGCCGTCGAGGCGGGCGAGGCGGGTGATCATCGGTTCGTTGCCGGCCCAAGCGGCGCGGCCACGGTCGTCCATCGCGGTCATCACGATGGGGAGTTTCAGGCCCGCCGGCACGTGCATCTGGGCGCGGGCGGAGCGGATTTCCTCGATGAGCGAAATCACCCAGTTCATCTCGCGGTCGGCGGCCTCGTCGATCAGTTCAGGCCCGTAGGACGGCCAGTCGGCGTGGACGAGCATCTCGTCGCGCTTACCCGTAAGTGCCCATAATTCCTCGGTAATAAAGGGCATGATCGGGTGGAGAAGGGTGTAGCACTGGTCGAGCACCCAGGCCATCGTTCCCCTTGTTTCCGCCGCATGGTCGCCGTCCATCAGGGGCTTGGCGAACTCCACATACCAGTCGCAGACCTTGCCCCAGACGAAGGCGTAGAGCGTGTTCGCGGCGTCGTTGAAACGGTAGTTCGTCAGCGCCTCGTCGACCGCGATGCGGGCGCGGGCGGTCTCTCCGATGATCCAGCGGTTAACGGTATGCGAAGTGTCGGCAAAACGTATGGCAGGCGTCGGGCCGACGTCGCGGCGAAGGGCTGCGTTCATTTCGGCGAAGCGGGTGGCGTTCCAGAGCTTCGTCGTGAAGTTCCGGTAGCCGGCGATCCGGTCCTTGGAGAGCTTCAGGTCGCGGCCCATCGCGGCCATGGCGGTTAGCGTGAAGCGGACGGCATCGGCGCCGAATTCGTTGATGAGTTGCAGGGGGTCGATGACGTTGCCGAGCGACTTCGACATCTTGCGGCCCTTCTCGTCGCGGACGAGGGCGTGGACATAGACGGTGTGGAAGGGGACCTGATCGACCACCGCCAACTGCATCATCATCATCCGCGCGACCCAGAAGAAGATGATGTCGAAGCCGGTGACGAGGACGTCGGTGGGGAAGTATTTCTTCAGCTCCTCCGTCTCCTCGGGCCAGCCGAGCGTGCCGATGGGCCAGAGGCCGGAGGAGAACCAGGTGTCGAGGACGTCGGGATCGCGCCAGACGGGGTAGACGAGGTGCGTCGGGTCCTGCGCGATGTTGTAGTCGGCCAAGCTGGCCGCGAGCAGATCGATCGCGGCGGCGCGGTCAGGGACTTCGACGACGCGGGCGTGGTTAAGTGGCGTCGGCAGCGCTGCGATCCCGTCAGTGAATTGCCCGGCCACCGTGGCGATATCTTCTCCGCAATGGTGCAACTCGCCGGCGGCGACGAGGCCATCGCCGATCAAGCGAACCAGTTCGACCTCATCCAGTGCGCCATCACCTTCGTCATCGGTGAATCCGGTCGCGGACATATCGAGACCATACCACACCGGAATCTGGTGCCCCCACCAGAGCTGGCGGGAGATGCACCAAGGCTCGATGTTCTCCAGCCAGTGGAAATAGGTCTTGGCGTCGCGTTCGGGCAGGATGCGGGTGTAGCCGGCCATTTCGTCGAAGGTTCCGGCCTCCTGCGCGGCCATGCCGTCGCGGACAGCTTTCAGCGCGGGTTCCACGATCTTCGCGGTATCGACGAACCACTGGTCGGTCAGCATCGGCTCGATGACGACCTTGGAGCGGTCGCCATGCGGCTGCATCATCTTGTTCTGCTCGACG
>JBNKFC010000264.1:0-8133 GCA_050289105.1 Paracoccaceae bacterium
CCATGCCTAGCGGGGAACGGATCTGGATCATCGGTGCCAGCGACGGCATCGGCGCCGCCCTGGCCCGGCGCTGGGCAGCGGCAGGGGCGCGCCTGATCCTGTCCGCGCGGTCCGGGGACCGGCTTGCGGCCCTGGCCAAAGGCCTCGGCTCCGGCCACATTGTCCTGCCGCTCGATGTGAGCGACCGGGCCGCGCTCGAGGCCGCTGTCGGGGCGATCGCGCAGACCGGCCCCCTCGACCGGGTGGTGCATCTGGCGGCCATGTACGATCCTGGCAAGATCGCCGATCTCGACCCCGAAACCGCCGCTCAGATCGTACGCGTGAACCTCACAGGGAGCTTTCATGTCGCGCAGGTCGCGCCGGCGCTCTTGCGCGACGGCGGCCAGCTGGCGCTCTGCGGATCGGTCGCTGGCTATGTCGGCCTGCCGCAGGGCCAGATCTATTCGGCGACCAAGGCGGGGGTGATCAATCTGGCAGAGTCGCTGCGCGCCGAACTGGCCGGCCGCGTCGACGTGCGCCTGATCAGTCCCGGCTTCGTCGATACCCGCCTGACCCGGCGCAACGATTTCAGGATGCCCGCCATGGTGTCGCCGGATGAGGCGGCGACGGCCATCGTCGCCGGGCTGAACACGCGGCGCTTCGAGGTCCATTTTCCCCGCCGTTTCACCACTGCGATGAAGTTTCTCAGGGTGCTGCCCTATTGGGCGGCCCTGCCACTGACAGGAAGGCTGGCACGATGAACGGAACCTTGGGACAGCCGCGGAACGGGTCGCGGCGCCTTGCACTCCTCGTCGCGCTCGCGACGCTCGCATTCGTGCTGTCGCCTCTGGTGACGAGCGGGTTCAGGGGGTTCGAGCCGTCGCAGTTTCCGGTGGAGCAGATTGACCCGCCGGTGCAGCCGGCGGGCTATGCGTTCTCGATCTGGGGCGTGATCTATCTTTGGCTGCTGGTGGGGGCGGGCTATGGCCTCTGGCGCGCGGCGGATGACCCGGATTGGCGCGCGATGCGGCCGCCTCTGGCGCTGAGTCTCGGCGTCGGGGCGTTCTGGCTTGTCGCCGCGAATGCGTCGCCGCTTCTGGCGACCGGCATGATCGTCGTGATGGCGGCCTCGGCGATTTTCGCGATGCTGCGCGCCGGGCAAGGCGATCCTTGGATGCAAGTGCGTCCCGTCGCGCTTTACGCAGGCTGGCTGACGGCAGCGACGGGCGTCGCGATTGGCGTCGTGCTCGGAGGCTATGGGGTCCTCGCCGCCCAGCCCGCAGCGATCCTTTGCCTTCTCGGCGTGCTCGCGGTCGCGCTTGTCGTGCAATCCGCACGTCCCCGCGAATGGGCCTATCCCGTCGCGGTCGTCTGGGCGCTGATCGGCGTCGTCGTCGCGAACCTTCCCGGCGCGAACTGGCCGGTGATCGCCCTGTCCGTCTTTGGCGCGACCGGTTTGACGGTGCGCGCGATCCGCTTTGGAATGAAAGGGTCCATACGATGAAAATCCTGATCCTCTATGTCGTGACGGCAATCATCTTCTTCGTCATCGACGCGATCGGGCTGCGAGTGCTGATCAAGCCGGTTTTCGAACGCCACGTCGCCCATCTTCTCGCGGATCCCTTCCGGATGGTCCCCGCCGCTCTTTTCTATCTCGGCTATGTCGCGGGCCTTCTGTGGTTCGTCTCCGTCCCTGCCTTGCGCAACGGCGATCCCGTCGCCGCGCTGGTCGGCGGCGTCTTGCTGGGCATCCTGGCCTACGGCACCTACGAGTTCACGAATTTTGCCACGTTGCGCGACTGGTCGGTCGAGCAGGTGGCAGCGGATACGATATGGGGCGGCGTGCTGACGGGTGTGTCGGCTTGGGCCGGCGTCACGATCGTCCGGGCGTTGGGATAACCCGGATGTGCCCGTCCCGCCGACGGCGGAAGCACGCGCCTTTGCGTCAGCGCAACTTGATGCAGAAGTGCTTTCTGACCGGCTTTTCAATCGTCCACTTGCCCTCGAAGCCGGGCTCGACGACAAAAGCGTCGCCGGGGCGCAGGGTCACGGGGGCGCCGCCATCCGGCGTGATTGTGATCTGACCTTCGATCAGGTGCACGAACTCGTAGAACTTGTAGCTCGCGTGCCAGGTTCCGGGCGTTGCTTCCCAGGTGCCACTGATCACGCTGCCGTCGATCGAGGTATGCTGGACCCATGTCTTCATGGTCGGGTTGCCCTCGACCTTGGTCCAGCCCTCGAGGTCGGTCACCATCGGCTCGGGGCCCGGCGCGGGAAAGCGGAAAACCATATCGCTCATGTCAGTCCTTCCAAGGCTGCGCTTCGGTCAGGGTTATGTCGTAGGGCTCAACCGGGAATCTGACAAGGGCCAGTGACAGGCGGCGCTGATCGCGGGCCGCAAAACCTGCGGATCCCGCAGGAGCGTACGGCCCGCGTTGCGATCAAACGGCCCCTGTCTCGCCACGAATGATCGATGTATATGCCTCAAATGTGCATGATGCCGGAAGAGATGAGGTGTGGACGAGCATGTTGATCCGTGAGGCCAAAGCGTCGGACGCAGAGCATTTGGTGCGCTTCATCAATATGGCGGCGGATGATCTGCCGCTGCATTTCTGGCGAAAGTCGGTCGGCGCTGAGCGTGATCCCTGGGACTACGGTCGGGAACGGGCCGCACGGGAGACCGGGAATTTCTCGTTTCGCAATGCCTGGCTTGCCGAAGTGGACGGGGCCGTTGCGGCCTGCCTCCTCGGTTATCCGGCAGAGGACGAACCCGGCCCGATAGACCCTGACACGCCAGCGATCTTTGTTCCGCTCCTGGAACTCGAGGCATTGGCGCCGGGGTCGTGGTATCTGAATGTGCTTGCGACCTATGACCAATATCGCGGCAAGGGGCTCGGCAGCGCACTTCTGGCCTATGCCGAAGATGTGGCGCAACGGGCAGGGTGCAAGTCGATCAGCCTGATCGCCGAAGACACCCACCTCGACGCGCTTCGGCTTTACTCCGCCAAAGGCTATCGCGAGGTTGCCCGGCGTCCGGTCGTCAAGGGCGACTGGCTCGTCGATGCGAAGGAGTGGATACTGCTTGTGAAAACAGTCGGATCCGCATGAACAGGCTCCGTGTCCGCGAACTGATCGCCATTCACCCCCGACTGGTCCGATCTGGACGATAGGTGCCTGCGACCTTGACCTCCGGGCTTGTGCCAACGACGTAACGCGGGATTTCTGCCTGCCGGGGAAGCCGATTGCTGTCGGGACTTCGCATGCGCCCGACAGACGACAGCGCCAGATCAGGCAATCAGCCCTACCGGCACCAGCAGTTCCATCCGATTGATGGCGAAATCGACCGGCAGTGGCGCGCCGTCAAGCATCTCGGCCCGCACAATCATGCGGTCGATGTCGTTCGTGACGGACCTTGCCCCGATCCAGAGCGGTGCGCCCAGAACGCCATCCTTGGTGATCGTTTGCTGTTCGCCCGTCGCGGTCGAGAACAGATCAAGCGTCGCGCGCCAAGGTGCGCCGGGAGTGACGGCGGCGGGCATGGGAGCGATGTCGAGGCCGAGGCCGGTAATGAGCGGGGCGAAATCGACGCGGAAGTTGAGGCCGGGATTCTGGTCCGTGGTAATCACCAGTTCGCCCGGTGTCGAAAACGATCCGTTGTAGCTCAGCCCCTGCGTCAGGCGCCGGAACGAGGCGTTCTGGTCGATGCCGCACCAGGTCCGGCGCTGACCGGAGCGCATCCGAGAGAAGCGCAGGGTGTTGCCGTCGGCGGCGATTCCCGACCAGCTTTGAAAATCGGCATCGGGATCCATCGCGACGACGTTCCGGTCGGCCAGTTCCGTCACGGTAAATGGCATGGCATCTTCTCCCTAGGGTTTCGGAGCAGGACCGCAGACCACACTGGCGGGTGGAGCCGCGACGTCAGGCCACGGCGCGAGTTGCCCGACGATCGGCCCCGGCGAAGCGGTCGTTTCCAGAGGGCCGGAGCCCAACAGCAGGAAGGGCAGGCATTCGAAATTGGCCGGAATGATCGGGTCGCCGATCACCTTGTTTTCCGGGAAGATGAATTCCCCGAACGGCGCGACATACTGCCCCGCGACCAGCCCGTGCGCGAAAAGCGGCGCTTCGGGGACGGGCTGACCGTCGAGACCGGTGGAGCCGCCCACATGCGCCATGAGTTCCCGCGTCGCACCCTTCACCATGCCGTTCGTATCGGTGAGCGTCAGGGCGAAATCCTCAAGGATCAGGCGGAACCGGCCAAGCGGCGCTGGCTGCGCGGGGACCGAGTTGAAGATGCGCAGCGTCTGGTCGCCCGTCACGGGATCGACGTCGATGGCGTAAAGCTCGATGGGTCGCGACGGATCGCTGGTGACGCCTTCTATCCTGAGACGGTTCTGCGTCTCCTGCGGCAGCGTCACGCCGTCGGGAAACCCTTCGCGCTGCACGAGCGGGCCTTGCGTTCCGATCAGCGCGCCTTCGATGAAGATATAGGCCGGATCGGTTCCGGGCGCGGTATAGATGCCGACATTGGCCTCGACCGTGTGGGCCGAGATGTAAAGGCCGGTCCCGTCGCGGGCGAGCGTTCCCGCGAAGAGCACATAGTCGCCCGGCATCAAAGGCGCCTGTTTCGTGGGATCGCAGCCGGGGCAGGGCGGGATCGGCAGAGCGCCGGCAGGCGAACCGGAAAGTCCTGCATTGCCCATGACGAAGGTGGTCAGCGGGGCGCCGCCAGCACCCAGCGGTCGGTTCTGGGCCGGGCATTCGCCCGGCGCGCCGGCATGGGCGACGCACATCGGATAGCCGGTACCGGCATGGATTGTCGGATTGGCCTCGTCCACCATGAAGCGTTCGTCGGCATTCGGATCGGGTGGCGCGAAGACGCCGTTCGGGTCGTTGATGCGGATGCGCGTGACCGGCTGCGCGGGGGCCGCCGGGTCAGGATTTGCGACGACATGGATCTCGCCGTCGGGTGCGATGTCCTGGATGAACCCCGCACCCTCGGCGAGCGAGTGCTGGGTGATCCAGACGAGGCCCGCGACATACTGCTCGCCGACGATATTGCCGACGAATGACGCCTCCATCGCCGCGATGGGCGGGTTGGTGTCGTCGAGCGCGAGCCCGGTCTCGCCAGCAACGGGCACCGGGTTCAGGTCGACGATGTCCGTGGCCGTCAGGTAGCGTGCCGGCATCTGGATCAGGAGATTGCGCGGCACAAGCACCTCGACCCCGTGAACCGTGATATGTGCCGCCGACAGCGGATCGCTCGGATCGTCGACGGTAAAGCTTTCGATATGGCCGGTCAGGAAGAACTGGTGCGCGATCTCGGCGCGCAGCGAGGTCGGAAGGCAAAGCAGAGCGGCCAGAATAATGCGTTTCATGGCTCAGTCCTTTTGATGGAATGCGTGTCGTCCTTTTCCACGACCTTGAAATAGACCGGCTGCTGGCTCGCGAAATTGCGCGCCCCGTCCGGAAGTTCGATGCTGATCCCGTAGCGGCCCGAGCGCGGGAATTCCCAATCCGCCGCATAGCGCCCATCGCCAAGGCCGACGGCCCATTGCCGGGCCTGCCAGCGACCGGAGGGCGAGAAGGCGACAAGGCGGATGCGGTCAGGGCTGGTCATCGGGCCTTCGGCCGTCAGCTTCAGCACAAGCGCGCTTTTCACGCGCGCGGGGATCGGCGCATCGGTTTCGAGCGCGACCGAGATGGCGGCCGCGGGATGGTCTTCTTCCGCGCCTGCGACCGATGCCACGGAGGTCTCGAAGCAGACGGGTGCTCCTTCGTCGCCGATTGCCATGGCGACGGTGTAGCTGCCGCCTTTCCGCAAGCGGGTCAGCGACTGGTAGACGCCGGGACCGATTTCACGGAAGCCGCGGTCGAGTGTGAGGATGCCTTGAACGTCCGGCCCGTAAAGCTGGACAGTGCCCATCGGGGCGTTCATGCCCTCCATGTAATAGTAGGCGATCCGCTCATCGGCGTTGCCGATCATCGCGCCACCGGGGTAGGGAACGATCAGCCGGGCCGAGGCGAGCGCCTCGCGTGGCTGAAGCGGTCGGGTGGCGGACTGGATGGCGACCGGATCGAGTTGGCCTTTTTCCAGCGCGTTGCGTTCGAGCAGAGCGAAGTGGTCGGCGGCGAGGCCGCGGACATAGGCGTAGTCGTCGCTGAACGCGATTTCCACGGGTTCGCGCACCGTCGGGATCTCGTCGCGGACAAGGTTCGTCTGGCCGTCGATCAGCAGGAGGCGGCTTTCCGCGCGCTTCACCGCAAGCAGGCTGCGCCCGCCGGGCGTCATGGCCAGGCGGTAGATGCCGCGACCGGCGGCAATCGTCGTACGCGGCGCAAGATCGCGCGCCGAATAGACGCCGATCTTGTCCGCCCCGCTCGTCACCGCGTAGAGCGCGCGGTTCCAGGGCGACATGGCAAGTGACGGCTCGCCCGGAGGCAGGTCGGCGGTCGAGAGAAGATGACCGTCGGAGGCGCTCAGCGACGAGAGCCGCCCGGTTTCCGAGAGGGCGAAGACGGTCCCCGCGCGATCCTCGGCCAGCGCGACGCGCCCGCCGCCGGTTTCCACCGGGTCGCTGCGCTCCGCGCCCTGCGGGTGCAGGATCGTCACTGCGTCCTGGCCGGACAGGGCCACGGCAAGGCCACCGCCCGACAGCGGCAAGAGCGTCGTCGGCAGCGATCCCTTGTCGAGTTCAATCAGCGCCGCAACCGAAAAGGCGCTGGTGTCGATCACTGCCACGGCGGAGGCCATCGGCAGCGACACAAAGAGCGACTTGCGGTCCTCCGACAGCGCCCAGTCGGCGGGAACGCCGGGAAGCTGGATCACCGTCTGCATCTGCGTGATCGTGAAATCGACCTGCGGGTCGATGACCGAGATCGTTCCCGAGCGGCTCATCACCATAAGGCGCGACGCGTTGAGATCGGCATCGGCCCGGTGCGTGACCCGGCCCTGCGCATAGAGGCCGACGCGGGCGGCGCAGGGCAGTTCGGATGCGACCTGCCCGTTGCGGACAAGGTCCATCCAGCCGGCCATATGCTCGCCCGTCACCGGTTCTCCGGTGTTGCGGTTGATCAGCGTGACGGTTGCAGCCAGTTCGGCGCCCGCCGCCACCGGTCCGTCCGTTGTCGGCCGCAGCTCGAACCGTGCCTCCGTCGTCGCGGGGTCGTAACCGGAAAGCCGGGGCAAGCCGCCCTCGGGGATCAGCGACTGCTGCAGCGCGCCCGCATCTCCGTCCGGATCGAGCGCGGCGAGGAAGGCCGCATAGGCATCAACATCGGTTTCCGGCGTGCAAAGCTCGCCCTGCCACAGAGACGCCGCCTCGCGCCCCGGCTTGCCGGGGATCCCGGCAACGCCGAGCGCCAGGAGCCCTGCGGCGGTCAGTCTGAGAAGCGCCCCGGACATCATCGCCGCCCCCTATCTGCAGACCTGACGGCGGCCGGTATGCGGGTCGCGCAGCAGGCCGTCGGGGCCGCAGGCGGCAGGATCGTAGACCCGCATGATGCCCCACTGGCCGCCGCCGAAGGCGAAGCCAAGGGGCGTCCGGTAGAGGAAATCGCCCACGATCTTCTCGGCCCCTCCGGCGCTTTCCAAGAGCACGTTCATGTGGCGGCCGGGCCCCATGCCGTTGACCACGCCGTAGCGGTTCTGCGGCCCCGGATCGGCCGTCTGCACCGTCGAAGCATCGGTCCAGGGATATTCCACCCAGTCGTGGCCCGACAGCGTGAAGGCGCCGTTGCGCGGATGGCCCGACGGCTCGACGATGCGGAAGCGGACGGGGGTTCCGGCGGCGGCGGTGAACATCGGCGTCGACGGGTCGCCTTGTCCGTGCTCGGACGACAGGACGTTGGTAAAGTCGTACTCCATCATCGACTCTGGGTCAGCTGCGGGGTTGGCGTCGAGGCGAGTCCAGAACGGCTCGAACCGGTAGTTGAACGCCTTCTGGCCGGAATCCTCGGCATCGTCGCCGTTGCGCAGATTGGCGAGGGCCTCACCGCGATAGCGGATGCTCGCGTCGTTCTGATAGATCAGGACGAATTCGCGGAAGCTTTCGTCGCCCGCGGTCACGGTCGCGGCAGCGTTCAGGCAGGCGGCTTTCTCGGCCTCGGGCGCATCGGTGCCGCGCAGGCGGTCGCAATCTGTCTGCCATTCCGCAT